>DAOPJF010000159.1:0-6351 GCA_035399525.1 Candidatus Krumholzibacteriia bacterium
GCTCGGCGACCCCGTGCATCTCGGCCAGGCGCCGGGAAAGGTCGCTGTAGGAGCCCTGCTGGAAGGCGCGGGTATAGTTGAACAGCATTTCGGGCTGCGCGGTGCGCAGGACCTCGAGGCAATCGGGCGAAGGGCCGAAACGGTTCTCGTTCCGGTCGAACAGGATCCGATGATCGACAGACAAGAGGCCACCTCGACGGGGCTGGGGTCCGACGCCCGAAACGGCGTGGCCCGCAACAGCGGGCCACGGGAGCCGGTCGGGCAACGCTTCAAGCTAGGCAATCCTTGACAAAATAACAATGGGATTCCACTTGGCCGGGGCCGGAACGTCCGGCAGGCCGGCCCTCAGCGACGCACGGCGCGCAGGACCAGCAGGCCCAGGGTCAGCACCGTCAGCGGCACGACGAAGACCATCATGATCCGCCCATAGCCCTCGAGGGCCGCGTGGCCGGTGGCCGCCAGGACCAGGTACGCAGCGTAAGCGACGTAATAGAAAAGAAATACGCCGCCCCCCCAGCGGGCGATGACCTGGCCGGTGAAGAATACCGGCAGGCAGGCCACCGCCACTGCCGCCATGACCGGGAAGTCGAAGCGCAGGGCCTCGGCCGTGACCGGGACCCCGTCCGCGGCTACGGCGCCGCTCAGCCCAAGCACGGCCAGGAGATTGAAGATGTTGCTGCCCACGACGTTGCCCACGGCGAGATCGCGCTGGCCGCGCAGGCTGGCCACCAACGACGTGACAGCCTCGGGCATCGAGGTGCCGGCGGCGATGATCGTCAGGCCGATCACCAGCTCGCTGACCCCGAGCTTCCGCGCGAGATCCGAGGCGCCTCCGACCAGGAGCCCCGATCCGACCACCAGCAGCCCGAGGCCGCCGATGATCAGGGCCACCTGCACCGGCAGCCGGCCGCCGCCTCCGGGAAGGGCCGCGCCGTATTCCGCCACGATGTCCCGCCGTTCGCGGCGGCTGCGGACCACCAGGACGCCCGTATACACCAGAAGCCCGGCGAACAGGAGCAGGCCGTCGAGCCGCCCCACGGCTCCGTCGGCAGCCAGGCCCCAGGCCAATCCCGACGCGGCGATCATCACGGGAACGTCCAGGCGCAGCAGTTGCCGCGAAACCATCAGCGGGGTGACGACGGCGGACATGCCGAGGATCGCCAACACGTTGAAGATGTTCGATCCCAGGACGTTGCCGACAGCCAGACCCGCGCTGCCCGCCCGCGCCGCCTTGACGCTCACCGCCAGCTCGGGCGCGCTCGTGCCGAAGGCCACGACTGTCAGCCCGATCACCAACGGCGACACGCCGAAGGCCGCCGCCAGGCGAGCCGAGCCCCGCACCAAGGCCTCGGCGCCCATGATCAGCAACCCCAGCCCCCCGAGCAGGGAAACCAGCGGCATGATCCACCTCCGGGAGCCCTCCGGCCCCGCGGCCACCAGCCTAGGCACGAACGGGGCGGGCGGCAAGAATAGCCTTAGCGGATTCCCCTGCTTTGGGATAGGTTGGCAGCAGGCTCGCAGGTCACGGCTTGCGGCGCCACCGCGACTGCACTAACCTCGTGCTCGGTCGCGACACCCGTACGCCCCCCCAACGGACGGATCACGCCCCGTGGCTGCCTTGGCACTCACCTTCTGGTTCAGCGTTGCCATGTTGGCGTACATCTACGCCGGCTACCCCCTGCTGATCCGCCTGGTGGGCAACCTCCAGGCGCGCCGCGTACGCCGGGGCGAGCCCGGGGTCTACACCCCGGGCGTCACGGTCATGATCGCCGCCTACAACGAGGCGGCGCACATCGAGGCCACCGTCCGCAACAAGCTGGCCAGCGACTACCCCGCCGACCGCCTCGAGGTCGTGGTCATCAGCGACGGCTCGGACGACGGCACCGACGCCATCGTCCAGGGCATCGGCGACCCGCGCGTGCGCCTGATCCGCCAGGAGCCGCGCGCGGGCAAGACCTCGGCGCTGAACCTGGCCATGCCCTCGGTGTCCAGCGAGGTCATCGTCTTCTCGGACGCCAACAGCATCTACCGCCCCGACACCATCGCCCAGCTGGTCGCCCCCCTGGCCGATCCCGAGGTGGGCTACGTCACCGGGCGCATGGTCTACAAGGCGCCCGACGGCTCGGCCACCGGCGAGGGCTGCTCGACCTACATGAAATACGAGAACAAGCTGCGCGAGTGGGAGACCCTCGCCGGCTCGATCGTGGGCGTGGACGGCGGCGTCGACGCGCTGCGGCGCGAGCTGTGGCAGCCCATGAACCCCGACCAGCTGCCCGACTTCGTCGAGCCCCTGGGCATCCGCGCCCGCGGCTACCGCGTGGTGTACGAGCCGTCGGCCCTGCTGTACGAGGACGCCCTGGCCGAGTCCGCGGACGAGTTCCGCATGCGCGTGCGCGTGGCGCTGCGCGCCTTCCACGGCCTGAAGGACATGGCCCGCCTGCTCGACCCGCTCCGGTATGGGCTGTACGCCTGGCAGCTGTGGTCGCACAAGGTGCTGCGCTACCTGGCCTTCGTGTTCATGGCGGGCGCCCTGGTCTCCAATTGGGCGCTGGCGCGCCCGTCGACGAGCGGCGCCCCCTGGTCGCTGCTGATGCTCGGCCAGCTGCTGTTCTACGCGATGGCCATGTACGGCCGCACCATGGCCGGCCACCGCCAGTCGCTGCCGCGCACCGTGGCCCTGGCCTACTACTTCTGCGTCGTGAACTTCGCGAGCGCGGCGGCGTTCCTGCAGTTCCTGCAGGGCAAGAAGCAGGTCACCTGGAACCCGAGGACCTGACTTGCGCCTCTCCCCCCGCGAGCCGGCCTGGCCGGCCCCCCGCATCCTCGGCCGCTGGCAGACCTGGCTCGTGCTGATGGCGGTGCTGGTGGTGCCGTTCTTCGTGCCCATCCCGGTCATGGCCCGGCGCAACGTGCTCGTTTCCACGCTGGGCGACCGGCTGCACATCGTGCTGCCCGCCTGCATCATGCTGATGCTCTACTGGAAGGGTCCGCTGCGGGGCAACCTGTGGATCGCGGCGGTCGCGACGGCGCTGGTCGGCGGGGCCATCGAGTTCATCCAGCCGTTCTTCGACCGCACGCCGCTGCTGCACGACTGGCTGCTGGACCTGGTGGGCGTCGGCATGGTGCTGGGCTGGGTGGGCTGGCGGGGCCACCGCCGTCGCTCGGGCCTGGTCCTGATCACGGCGCTGCTGGTGTTCACCGCCTGGGGCCTGCGTTCGCTGCCGGGGCGCATGGTCGCGTCGGCCGACGCGCGGAAGCGCTTCCCGGTCATCGAGAACTTCGAGGACGGCCACGTCTGGAACCTGTGGAGCAACAACGACAGCTGCGAGCTGCACATGCCTCGCGAGGCGGCCTTCGACGGCCGGCGCGGCCTGCGCCTGGTGGGCGGGCCGCCCGAGCACTGGCCGGGGGCGACCATGCGCCGCTTCCCCCACGACTGGCGCGGCTTTGCGGCCCTCGAGCTGAAGGTGCGCACCACGACGCCGGGCCGCGACGCCGTACGCTTCCACGTGCGCCTGGACGACTTCGCGGGCACGCACGACCACGAGTGGGTGACCACCTCGTTCACGGCGACTCCCGTATGGAAGACCGTGACCGTGCCCCTGGTCGACCGCACGACGGACCGGAAGGGCCGCCCCTTCGACGTGTCCGACGTGGACGCCATCACCATCTTCCTGTCGCGCCCCGACGCGCCGACGACCATCGAGATCGACGATATCCGCCTGGTCCGCTGAGCGTGCCGAGCGCGGCCGGCGACGTCACGAAGGCGGCGGCCCCTCGCGGAGCCGCCGCCTTGTCCGTCACGGCCCGTCCCGTCGGGATCAGCCGCCGAAGTGCTTCGCCGCCACGTTCCAGTCGACGACGTTCCACCACGCCTCGATGTAGGCCGGGCGGGCGTTGCGCTTGTCGATGTAGTAGGCGTGCTCCCACACGTCGATGGTGACGATGGGCGTGTCGCCGCCGGTCAGGGGCGAGCCGGCGTTGCCGGTGTTGGTGATGGCCAGCGAGCCGTCGTCCTTCTTCACCAGCCAGGTCCAGCCCGAACCGAAGTTCGTGGCGGCCGACTTGGTGAACTGCTCCTTGAACGCGGCGAACGAGCCGAAGGCGGCCTTGATGGCGTCGCCCAGCCTGCCCGAGGGTTCGCCGCCGCCCTTGCCGCTCATGCCCGCGAAGTAGAAGGTGTGGTTCCAGACCTGGGCGGCGTTGTTGAAGATGCCGCCGGCCGGCGCCTTGCGCACGATGTCCTCGAGGCCCATGCTCTCGAACTCGGTGCCGGGAACCAGGTTGTTCAGGTTGTTCACGTACGCCGCGTGGTGCTTGTCGTGGTGGAACTCGAGCGTCTCGGCCGAGATGTGCGGCTCGAGCGCGTTCTTCGCGTACGGCAGTTCAGGCAGGGTGTGTGCCATGGGATCGGTCTCCTTGCGGTTGGGTCCCCCGTCGCGGGGGGCTGAGTTCCAGTCGATCACGGCCACAAAATAAGCCCGAACCGGGGATCCGCAATCAACCGGCGTCCTGCACCTCGGCGTGGCGGAAGCAGCCCACTTCGTGGTCGTTGACCAGGCCGGTGGCCTGCATCAGCGCGTAGCAGATGGTGCTGCCCACGAAGCGGAACCCGCGCCGCTTGAGGTCGCGCGACAGCGCGTCCGACTCGGGCGTGCTCGCGGGGATGTCCTTCAGCGAGCGCCGCACGTTCTGCAGAGGCCGTCCGCCCATGAAGCCCCAGATGTAGGCGTCGAAGCTGCCGAACTCGCGCTGCACCTCGAGAAAGGCCTGCGCGTTGGTGATGGACGCGGCCACCTTCAGCCGGTTGCGCACGATGCCCGGGTCGGCCAGCAGCGCGGCCACCTTGCGCGCGCCGTAGCGCGCCACCTTGGCCGGATCGAACCCGTCGTAGACCTCGCGGTAGCGCGCGCGCTTGTTCAGGATCGTCGACCACGACAGGCCGGCCTGCGCGCCCTCGAGGATCAGGAACTCGAACCAGGTGCGGTCGTCGTGCACCGGCACGCCCCACTCGCGGTCGTGGTAGGCCTCGTACAGGGGCGAGACGTCCGAGGCCCAGGCGCAGCGCTTCATGGTCATCCTTCGCATCGGGGTTTCGGCGGGGGCGTCGCGGCCACTATATTGGCGGCTCGCACGAACGGCCACCCGACCCGGAGGATTCCCGTGAGCAAGCCCCTGACCATCGTCGCGATCATCCGGGCCCGCGAGGGCTGCGCCGACCGCGTGCACGCCCACCTGCGCGGACTGGTGGCGCCGAGCCGCGCCGACGCCGGCTGCCTCGACTACGACCTGCACGTGTCGCTCGAGACGCCGGGCCTGTTCCTGTTCTACGAGAACTGGGCCACCCGCGCCGACTGGGACGCCCACATGGTCACGCCCCACCTCGCGGCCTGGAAGGCCGCCGCCGCGGACCTGGTGGCGTCGACGGAGATCCTGCAGCTGGAGCCCGAGGCCTGATCAGCCCCCTGCGGGCTTGGCCTTGATGCCGCGGGCCTGCAGCAGGGCCACCACCTTCTCTCGCTGATCGCCCTGGATCTCCACGGCGCCGTCCTTGACGCTGCCGCCCACGCCGCACTGGCGCTTGAGGTCGCGGGCCAGTTCGTCCAGGGCGGCTGCATCCAGGGCCAGGCCCCGCACCACGGTCACGGTCTTGCCGCCCCGGCCCTTGCTCTCGCGGAAGACCCGCACGGTGCCGTCGCCGGCGGGCGCGGGCCGCCCCTGCCGGCAGCGGCAGGTGTCGGTCGGCTGCCCGCACTCGGGGCACAGGCTGCCGCCCTCGCTCGACCACACCAGGCCGCGGTCCTTGCCTTCTCGCGCCATGCAAACCCTCCGGATAATATTAAACCGCTGTCAGAAAACACGTTAAACGAGACTGGCGCCATGGTCAACCGCCGACGGCAATTTTTCCTTTGCTCGTAGCCGGGCGCTCCGATATTATACTACCTGGAGGTAGCAATTATGCGTCTGTACAAGTCGTCCGAGTACGCGATCCGTTGCCTGGTGGCCATGGCCCACGGCGGCGACGGGCTGTACAGCGCGCGCCACCTGGCCGAGACCCTGGACATCCCCTACAAGTTCCTGGGTCGTCTCATGAGCCGCCTGGCCGAGGCCGGCATCGTAGAATCGGTGCAGGGCAAGGCCGGGGGCTACCGCATCGCCCGGCCCCTGGCGGACATCCGCCTGGCCGACATCGTCGACGTGGTCGAAGGCCTCGCGAGCTACGACCGCTGCATCCTGGGCTTCGAGCGTTGCGACGAGCAGAACCCCTGCCCGCTGCACGACATGTGGAAGGGCCAGAAGCAGGGCATCCTGGACATGATGCACGACGTGACCCTGGCGCAGATGGCGGCG
>DAOPJF010000160.1:0-6334 GCA_035399525.1 Candidatus Krumholzibacteriia bacterium
CGTTACACCGGCGAGACGTCGTTCTGGTACATGGTGGGCCTCGATCCCGCCATCGACGGCGGCGACACCCTGTCCGTCTCGTACGCCACGCAGGACCGCAAGGCCTGGAACGTGTCGACCACGACGCGGCTGGCGCGTTCGGTGTCGCTGGACGTGAAGTACGCGAAATCCACCAGCAGGCGCGACCAGTCCACCGCGGTGACGAACTCGTACCAGCAGGACTGGCCCGACGTGCAGTTCTCGGTCTCGGGCATGGAGCGCTGGCCGCTGCTGGGCGGAGGCGACGGCACGCCCGACAGCGGGTGGTTCCGCTCCTCGACGCTGAACCTCAGCTACAAGAAGTCGCGCACGGTGAACAACTACAGCGAAACGCTGTACAATCCCTCCACGAGCTGGAACATCAGCCCGCGGTGGACGGGCACGCTCCACAACGGACTCACGGCGACGCTGACGTTCAACCAGTCGAAGGACAAGCAGGTCAACAACAGCGTCAACACCGACAAGACCCGCTCCCGCATCGGCCTGCAGCTGCGGCACAAGTTCCGGGCGCAGTCGCTGCTGGTGAAGCTGGGCCTGTACCGCCCGGGGAGCAACCCGAGCATCGACATGGACGTCGACCTGTCCTGGGAGACGGACCGCACCGAGCGCACGAACCCGGGTGGCCAGGCGCTCGAACCGACGGGCACGACGCGGTACAGCGTGAACCCGCGCTTCTCCTACCAGGTGACGCGGAACCTCACGGGCGCGCTGCGCTTCATCTACAGCCATTCGGCCAACATCGCGTCGGGCCAGACGAGCACGACGCTGGGCATGGGCGTGGAGGTCACCTTTGTCTTCTAGGATCGCGGCATGGCTGGCGGTGGCGGGGCTCCTGGCGGCGGGTGCTGCACCGGCGGCTCCCGACTTCTCGGGCGAACGCGCGTTCGCCCTGCTCGAGGCCCAGTGCGACCTCGGGCCGCGCAGCCCCAACAGCCCGGGCCTCGAGGCGCTGCGGGTGATGATCGAGGAGGCGGCCCGCGCCGCGGGGCTCAGCGCGGTGCGGCTGCCGTTCACCGAGGCCGACCCGCTGGGAGGACCCGACCTGGTGAGCTGCAACATCGTGGTCTCGGCGGGCCCCGCCGGGGGCGAGCGCCTGTGGATCGGGGCGCACTACGACACGCGCCCGGTCAGCGACCAGGATCCGGATCCCGCCCGCCGCGGCGAGCCCCTGGTCGGGGCCAACGACGGGGCCAGCGGGGTGGCGGTGCTGCTGCACCTGATCGAGCTGTTCGCCGCCGAGCCGCCCGCCGCCGGCGTGGACCTGCTGTTCCTGGACGCCGAGGACTCGGGCCGCCCGGCCGCCTCGGAGACCTTCTGCCTGGGCAGCCGCCACCTGGCGCGCACCTGGCAGGACTTCGGCAACCCCCTGGCCTCGGGCACGCCCCGGGGCCTGGTCATCCTGGACATGGTCGGGGACCGCGACCTGGGCATCAGCATGGAACGCTATTCCCTGGCCTGGGCCGGCGAGTGGACCCGGGCGGTCTTCGACCGGGCGGCGGCCCTGGGGCTGGGGGCCTTCCGGGCCGAGCCGGGGCGGGCCGTGGTCGATGACCACCTGCCGTTCCTCCAGGTGGGCATCCCGGCGGTCGACCTGATCGACTTCGACTACCCCGCCTGGCACACCACCGCCGACCGGCCCGAGGCCTGCTCGGCCGCCAGCCTGGAGCAGGTCGGGCGGCTGGTGACCGATCTGGTGTATCATCCTTGAGATCCGGGGATTCGGGCTAAACCGGGCCGGGGAACCTGCCGAAAACCGGGCAGAACCTCGACCCCCAGAGCCCGGAATCCCAAAGGAGCGGGGCATGATCACCACCTGCACCGTCTGTCAGGCCCGTTACCAGCTCGAGGATGACAAGATCCCTCGCCGCGTCGTCCGCGTGCGCTGCCCGGCCTGCAGCGGCGTCTTCTCCCTCGACGGCACGCGCCTGGCGGACAAGCCCGCCTGGGCGTCGGCCAACCCCGAGCCTGTCCATGCGCCGGCGCCCGTCGCCCCCGCCGCCCCCGCGGCCAAGGCGGCGCCCGCCCCGGACGCCCCCTTCGTCGAGCACGGCTTCGGACCGATGACGCCCGCGCCGACGCCCGCGCCGGCCCCGGTGGCCGCCGCGCCGCGTCCGGCTCCCGCCGCCCGCCCGGCCGCCTCGGTGGCGGCGGTGGCGGAGGCCGAGCCCGAGCCTTCGGCCGCGGCGCCCCGACGCCGGCGTTCCAAGGAAGAGATGCTCGCGCGCGCCCTCGTCTCGGACATCCTCGTGTACAACCGCGACCAGCGTGACGCCGCCCTGCGCAACGGCACCCTGGTCGAGGCCCTCGGCGCCGAGATCAAGAAATCGTGGGAGCTGTACAAGGAGAAGGTCGGCCCCGAGGTCGCCAACAGCACGAACCACTTCCGCGATGCGCTGAACGAGATCCTGGCCGACGGCCAGAAGATGTTCTAGGGCCTGCGGGCCCCACGGAACAAGGGCGCGGCTCCCCGGGGAGCCGCGCCCTTTCCCTTTCGCCGCCCGGCGGCGCCGACTAGTCCCGCGACTTGCTGCGGCTGATCTCCGAGAGGATGTCGTCGATCTGCTGCCGCACGCGCACGTTGTGGTCCTCCTCGAACAGGGCCTGCTTGACGCGGCCCTGGTCGTCCTTCTTCACGTAGCGCAGGGCCTGCAGGTCGGCCATCGCCATCAGGATGTCCTTGCTGACGCGCACCTCCAGGGGGGCGCCGTCCTGGTTCACGGCCGGATTGTGGAACGGGTGCATGCCGTTGCCCCAGCCGTGGACCACCATGGAGCACATGAGGGCCCGGAAGGTGTTCTGCCCCTGGACCGTCTCGAGGTCGAAGTTGCCGCCGACCCGCTCGGTGACGCTGTCGATGACCGCGCAGAGCTTCGTGACCACCGCGTCGTCCACCTCCAGCTGCAGGAGGCGGGCGAACATGGTCTTCAGGATGCGGTCGGTGTTGGTCGTGGTCATCTGGTCGCTCCTGGGGCGGGGGTGGCCGCAGAATGCCCGGTCCGGGTGCGCCGAGGCGGCCTGGGCCGGGGGATATCCCGTTTCGTGTCCCTCCGTAAGCAATTTGCTTGCCCACTGATGCGAGGATGGACGGGGCGTATCATTTGGCAAAAAAGCGGTTGCGAGCCCATGGCACATCGCTTGCAATCGAGGGGCAACCCTATCCGGATCGGCGCAAAGCGCCGGCATGGCCCATGAGGTTCCGACCTTGCCCACAGCGACCAAGACAGCCGTAAAGACCTGCCGCCTGCTCTATTACGGGCCGGTCGGCGTCGGCAAGCGCGAAAACCTGAACGTGATCCATCGCACGATCCCGCCGGAGGCCCGGTTGTCGGTGCCCGTGGAGGATCCGGAGCGGCAGATTGCCTTCCAGTTCCGCCGGCCCGGCGAGGAGCCCTGGCAGGTCCTGGTGCACGCCATCGACGCCGGCCGGGAGCGGCCGAGGCTGCCGGGCACCGAGGCCCGCCCGCCCTTCGACGCCATCGTGTTCGCCGTCGACTCGGGCGCGGCCCACCTGGACCAGAGCCTGGCGGCCTTCGAGTCGCTGAAGCTCTACCTGGACAGCTGGGGCCTGGACCTGATGGACGTGCCCGTGGTCATGCAGTACAACCGCCGGGGCGCCCCGGACGCGCTGCCGGTCGACCGCCTGGAGAGCCTGCTGAATCCCTGGGGTATGCTGTCGTTCCCGGCCGACTCCGCGCGGGGCGAGGGCGTGCGCGAGACGCTGAAGTCGATTCTCGGCCTGGCCATCAACCACCTGGGGTCCCGGCCCGCGCAGGTGCAGGCCGCGCCCGTGGCCCCGGCTCCGGCCCGGGCGGCGGCCCCGAGCCTGCAGGTCGAGTACGGCCCGCCGGTGCCCGGGGCCGGCATCGCGCCCGAGACGGCGGCCCGCAGCAAGGCCATCCTGAACGAGCTGAGCCCTCCGGTCGTGGTGCCGGTGCGGATCCCGCGCCGCCTGGTGGAGGGCAAGGGCGTGCTGCGGGTGCTGCTCGAGGTCGAGCTCACCGACGACGACAGCTACTGACCGACCCTCTCGTCGCCTCGGACCGCCGCCGCCGTTGACCGGGGCGGCGGTCTGCATTACCCTCTTGCCCATGATGCCGCAGCACGCCGAACGGGGCGGGGACGACGCTCCCCGCCTTGAAGCATCCGCCACGTTCCTCGCCGGACGCGACGCCGAGACCTCGGGCCGCCTGCCCGAGGCCCGTCGCGCCTACGAGCAGGCCCTGGCTGCCGAGCCGGCGCGAGCCGACTGGCTGTACCGCCTGGGGTGCGTCTGCCTGAAGCTGCAGGACCCCGTCTCGGCCGAGAACGCGTTCCTGCGCGCCCTCGAGCACGAGCCCTCGTCCGCCACCACGCTGACCAACCTGGGGGTGAGCCTCGACCGGCAGGGCCGGCGCGAGGAGGCCGTCCGGGCGTACCGGCGCTCGCTGCAGTACGGGGGCACGGCGGTGGCCCACCACAACCTGGGGTCGATCCACGCCGAGGAGGGCCGCACCGACGAGGCCATCCGCAGCTTCGAGGCCGCCATCGCCATGGCGCCCGACGGCGAGGCGTTCGTGAACCTGGGCCTGGTCCACATGGCGCGGGGCGACCTGGGCCTGGCGCTCGGCTGCTTCGAGAAGGGCGTCGCCTGCGAGCCCGGCTATGCCCTGGCCCACTACCACGCGGCCCTGTGCCTGATGAAGACCGGGCGCTACGAGCTGGCCTGCCGCGGCTTCGAGAAGGCCTGGGCGCTGGACGCCAGGCTGGCGCGCGTGCCGTATCACGTCGGCGTGTGCCTGCACAAGCTCGAGCGCTACGAGGCTGCGCGCCACAGCCTCGAACGCGCCCTGGAGTTCTTCCCCGACGACGGCCGCCTGCACTTCCAGCTGGCGTTGACCTGCGACGCGCTCGGCCTGCCGCAGGAAGCCCGCGCGCACTACGGCCGCGCCCGGGCCCTGGATCGCGCCGGCCGGCCCACCTGATCCCGCCCTGCGGGCAGTTTCCCAACGGATTGGAGTCCTGACGTGCCCGAGTTCGTCTCCATGCTCATCCTGGCGGTGGTCCAGGGCCTGACCGAGTTCCTTCCCGTCAGCAGCTCGGGGCACCTCGTGCTGATGCAGCACCTGCTGGGGGCGCGCGAGGGCGACGTGTTCTTCGACGTGGTGCTGCACATCGGCACGCTCGGGTCGGTCGTGATGGTCTACCGGCGCGACGTGCTGCGGCTGCTGCGCCTGGACCGCGCGGCGCTGGGCTACATCCTGGCCCTGGCCATCGGCACGGTGCCCGCGGTGATCGTGGGCCTGCTGGCCAAGGACACCATCGAGCGCGTGTTCGCCTCGCCGGCCTTCGCCGGGGCGGGCCTGCTGGTCACGGCCGCGGTGCTGCTCTCGACGCGGGCCGCGCGGCCGGCGCCCTCGGACGGCCGGGCCTGGGAGCCGAAGCTCGTGGCGCCGTGGCGCGCGCTGGTCATCGGCACGGCGCAGGCCTTCGCCATCCTGCCGGGCGTCAGCCGCTCGGGTTCGACCATCGCCGCCAGCCTGTGGACCGGCCTGGAGAGGGCCGAGGCGGCGCGCTTCAGCTTCCTGTTGTCGGTGCCCGCGATCCTCGGCGCGCTGGTGCTGCAGCTGATGGACGGCGGCATGACGGGCGTCGGCGGCGGCGCGGCGCTGCAGCTGCTGGTGGCGGCGGCGGCGGCGTTCGGCGTCGGCCTGCTGGCCATCCGCTGGACGGCGCTGGCGGTGGTGCAGGCCCACTTCTGGAAGTTCAGCGGGTATTGCCTGGTGGTCGGCGCGGCGGCGCTGTTGCTGCTGCGCTAGGTGCGGCGATCAGGCCGGCACCGCGGCCAGCACGCGGGCGAGGGTCTCGCGCACGCGCTCGTGGTCGAAGGGCTTGACGATGAAGTCACAGGCGCCCGCCTTCACCGCGTCCAGCACCTCGTCCTTCTGGCCCAGCGCGCCGATCATGACGATGCGCGCCGACGGATCGTCGCCGCGGATCGCGCGCACCGCGGCGATGCCGTCCATGTTCGGCATCGAGATGTCCATGAGCACCAGGTCGGGTCGCGTGCGGCGCCAGGCGCTGAGGGCGGCGAAGCCGTCGCCGGCCTCGGCCACGACGGCCAGCCCCAGGTCCGCGACGATCTCCCTGAGCATCAGGCGCATGAACTCGGCATCATCGACGATGAGAACGGTGCGACCCAAGCTGAACCTCCGGAGGGCGACCGCCCGTGGCGCCGGGAGAATTCCCGGGACCGCGGCCGCGCTGTGGTGTACAACGGCGATGTCCGACCTGCAAGGGATCGACCTCCGGCAGGGGG
>DAOPJF010000161.1:0-6278 GCA_035399525.1 Candidatus Krumholzibacteriia bacterium
ACAGCCGGTGGAGCCCGTCGGGGTCGGTGTTGCCCTGGGGGTTGGCGGCGTCGGCCGGGATGCCCCAGCCGTAGCCCTTGTTCGCGCCATCGGGACCGCTCAGGCCGATGTCGTTGTAGTCGTGGTCCCAAAGGTTGGGCGTCTCCATGCCGGCCTGGGCCGCGAGGGTGGCCAGGTTGGCGCGGACGCTGCCTTCGGCCAGCAGGTTGCGGCCGGTGGAATGGTGGATGAAGACCATGCGCACGGGCGCCGCGACGGCCGGCAGGGCGGTCGCGGCCAGGGCGCAGGCCCCCAGGACGATCAGGGTGCGACGGATCATGGGCGGGCACCTCCCTCGGGTGCAGGGGTCCGGTAGCGACAACCCGGCGACTCCCCCGACGCCGGGCACCCGTCCAAGATAAGGCCGGCGACCGGGGCCGCCACCACCGGGCATGGCGAAGGGGGGCCCGGGGGCCCCCCTCGCACCGCGCGTTCCCGGCGGGCCTCAGCCCACCAGGTTGAGCTTGTGCATCACGTCCTCGAGCAGGTACCCGTCCTCGCCCGGCAGGTTCACGAAGCGGAAGCCGGTCCGGAAGTAGTCCGGGTTGTCGTCCTTCTTGCTCCAGACGGCCTCGGCCTCGACGTCCACCTCGGTGCGGTAGCGCACCATGACGGGCAGGACGACGCGGAAGTCGTAGCGCTGACCCACGACCAGGGAGTGCCGGGTGACCAGCATCATCCCGTCGGCGGTGATGTCGACGACGCGCCCGAAGGGACGCCCCGAGTGCAAGTCCAGAACCTTCACGTGGTGCGGCGTATTCTTGCGGGGCCGCTGGCGATGTTCCCGTCCCATGGTCCGTCCTTTCGGGGAAAAAGCGTGACGCTGGATGGATCGGCCGGCGCGGTGGGGACTTGAGGCCGGATTCGCGCGGCGGTTGCCGCCGGCGCGGGCGGGGGCTATCCTGAACCCGTTGCCGTCCTTCCACATGGCCCCCGAGGCGGCGGGCCGGAGGTTCCCATGTCCGAGCGATTTCCCGTCCGCGTCGAGTCCGAGATCGGCCGCCTGACCGGCGTCGTGCTGCACGACCCCGGCCAGGAGGTGGCCAACATGACCCCCGAGACCGCCGAGCGGGCCCTGTACAGCGACATCCTGAGCCTCGAGGTGGCCGGCCAGGAGTACGCCCAGCTCAGGGGCGTGCTGGCCCGGCGGACCCGGGTGTTCCAGGTGCGCGAGCTGCTGGCGGACATCCTGGCCGACGGGGACGCGCGGGCCGAGCTGGTGCGCAACATCTGCCGGGCCGAGGGGGTGCCGGCGGTGGCCGAGTCGCTGCTGGACACGTCGCCGTCCGACCTGGCGCGCCTGCTGATCGAGGGCGTGCCCCTGGTGAAGGACAACCTGACCCGGTTCCTGAGCCCGGACCGCTACTCGCTGCCGCCGCTGCACAACTTCTTCTTCACGCGGGACGGCGCGGTGACCGTCGGCGACACGGTGCACGTCTCGTGCATGGCCAGCCCGGTGCGCGGCCGCGAATCGCGCATCATGGAGGCCATCTTCGACCACCACCCGGTGCTCGGCGCGCCCACGGTCAACCCCGCGCGGCTGGCCGACGACACGGCGGGCCTGACCATCGAGGGCGGCGACGTGCTGGTGGCCGCGCCCGAGGTGCTGGTGGTCGGCATCGGCGCGCGCACCACGCCCAAGGCCATCGACTTCCTGATCGAGCGCTGCCGCCGCCAGGGGCTGCGCCGCCACATCCTGGTGCAGGAGCTGCCGCGCACGCCCGAGTCGTTCATCCACCTGGACATGGTGTTCACCCTGCTGGACCGGAACCTGTGCCTGGTGTACGAGCCCGTGGTGATGGAGACGCACCACTTCGACGTGGTGCACATCCACGTCGAGGGGGGCGAGGTGCGCGCCATCCGGGAAGAGGACACGCTGCTGACGGGCCTGGCGAAGCTGGGGCTGGAGCTGGAGCCGGTGTTCTGCGGCGGCCGCGACGACCGCTGGCTGCAGGAGCGCGAGCAGTGGCACAGCGGCGCCAACGTGTTCGCGCTGGCTCCCGGGCAGGTGATCGGCTACGGGCGCAACGCCCACACCGTCGACGAGCTGGCGAAGGCGGGCTTCGCGGTGATCGCGGCCGAGGACGTCATCGACGGGACGGCCGACCTGGACACGGTGGGTCGCTGCCTGGTGACCATCGACGGCTCGGAGCTGGCCCGCGGGGGCGGGGGCTGCCGCTGCATGACGATGCCGGTGGGGCGCGAGCCGCTCAGTTGACCGGGTCGGCGGGGGGCGCCGCCGCCAGCGTGCGCTGCCGGCGGCCGAGGGCCACCGCGAGCGCGGCCCACGCGGCGGCCGCGGCCACGGCCACCGGTGCGACCGCCGTCGCGCCGGCGGTGATCAGCGATCCCGCCGCGTCGCCGCCCCGGTAGACGAAGGTGTCGATGACGTTCTTGGCCTTGTAGCGGTCCTCGCGGGGCACCACGGTGAACAGCGTCTCGCGGGCCGGCTTGGCCAGGGCGTAGTTGGCCGCGCGCAGCACCGTCTGCAGCACGATGAACAGGGCCAGCGTGGGGTGGATCGCCAGCGCCAGGAACGCCCCGCCGAAGCCCACCGGCAACAGCACCAGCAGCGGGCCGGCGCCCAGCCGGCGCAGCAGGCGCCCGGTCAGCAGCAGCTGCACCACCAGCGTCAGGCCGTTGGCCCAGAGGTCGATCGATCCCAGCACGGCCGTGCGCGCGGTCGCGCCGGCGACCCCGGCCGCGACCAGGCGCGTCTTCTCGAAGTACAGCACCGTGTTGAGCGAGGTGTAGAGGAACACGTAGGCCGCCGTCCCGGCCAGGTAGGGTGAGCGCGCGATGCGCGTCAGGCCCGCCAGGATGCCCGAGTCGGCGGCGGCCGGCCGCGGGGCGTCGCCGGCCAGGGCGTCGAACCGGCGCGACAGCACCGGCACCAGGCGCGCGGCGCCCTCGATCAGCACCAGGGCGGCCAGCAGCAGGGCGGGGCGACCCACCGCCTCCACCAGCGCGGTGGTCAGGCCGCTGCCGGTGATGGCGCCCACGGTGCCGGCCACGGCCACCATGCCGAACAGGCGCCGCCCGCGCTCGTAGCCGAACCCGTCGGCCATGAAGGACCAGAACAGCGAGAGCGCGGCCAGGTTGAACACGCTCAGCCACACGTAGAACACGCGGCCGGCCCAGGCCAGGCGCACCGGGTCGGCCAGCTTCAGGGCGGCGAAGAACAGCACCAGGTTCAGGGCGAAGAAGCGCAGGGCCGCCGGCAGGAACACCTCGCGGCGGAACCGGCGCACCAGCCAGCCCACCGCCGGCGCCGCCAGGGCGGTCACCGCGAGCGTGACCAGGAACAGGCGGTGCAGCAGGTCCTGGCCCCCGGCGATGCCCATCTCGTCGCGGATGGGCCGCAGGATGTAGTAGCCGCTCATCAGCAGCCAGAACACCAGGCAGGACAGCAGCACGGGGACGGTCTCGTCCTCGCGCAGGGCGAACAGGCGCTGCAGGCGTGCGGTCAAGGGCGGGGCGGCTCCAGGGGTTGCGGGGACGGATCGGGCACCGGCGACCTACGCGGCCGCGCCGGGGAAAGTTACCCGAAATCGGTCCGGCGGGAAACCTCCGGCCGCCTGTCGCGGCGGTTGACACCGGCGGTGATTGCCACTAATCCTGTCTCGAATCCCGCGAACCGCAAAGCCAAGGAGAACACGGACATGTCCCCCGAGCTGAAGCGCATCCACCACGTCGAGTTCCTCGTGGGCAACGCCAAGCAGGCGGCCTACTTCTACCGCAAGGCCTTCGGGTTCGACCAGGTGGCCTACCGCGGACCCGAGACCGGGTACCGCAAGCGGGCCTCGTACGTGCTGCGCCAGGGCGACATCTGGCTCATGTTCACCACGCCGCTGCACCACGACGACTCGCTGAACATCTGGCTGACGCTGCACGGCGACGGCGTCCGGGACATCGCCTTCGAGGTGGACGACGCGGCGGCCATCCACGACCTGTCGGTGGACAAGGGCGCGGTCAGCGACCGCCCGCCCCGCGAGTTCGGCGACGAGCTGGGCACCGTGAAGATGGCCAAGATCCAGACCTACGGCGAGGTGGTGCACACCTTCATCGAGCGCCGGGGCTACCGCGGGTTCCTGCCGGGCTTCCGCATCCAGGAGATCAAGGGCGAGGGCGTCGGGCTGCAGTGCATCGACCACATCGTGGGCAACGTCGAGGACCACCGCATGGACTCGTGGGTGCAGTGGTACGACAAGGTGCTGGGCATGGACCGGTTCGTCTCGTACGACGACAAGGACATCTCCACCGAGTTCACCGCCCTGCGCAGCACCGTGGTGGCGACGGACGACCGGCGCATCAAGTTCCCCATCAACGAGCCGGCCGAGGGGCGCAGGAAGAGCCAGATCCAGGAGTACATCGACCACAACGTGACCGCGGGCGTGCAGCACCTGGCGCTGAAGACCGACGACATCCTGTCGACCATCGCCGCGCTGCGCCGCAACGGCGTCGAGTTCCTGAAGGTGCCCGACGGCTACTACGAGTACGCCTGGGAGGCGGTGGGCGCGATCCGCGAGGACCGCGAGCGCGTGAAGGAGCTGGGCATCCTGGTGGACCGCGACGACGCCGGCTACCTGCTGCAGCTGTTCACGCGGCCGCTGCAGGACCGGCCGACGTTCTTCGTCGAGATCATCCAGCGGGCCGGCAGCGAGAGCTTCGGCAAGGGCAACTTCAGGGCCCTGTTCGTGACCATCGAGCAGGAGCAGGCCCTGCGCGGGAACCTCTAGCCCGGGCCGAAAGGACGCACGATGCCCTACTACCACCGGCTGGGCCAGGTTCCGCCGAAGCGCCACACCGTGTTCCCGAAGCCGGGCGGCGGCATCCACTACGAGCAACTGATGGGCAACCTCGGCTTCGCGGGCCTGCAGTCGCTGCTGTACACCGTGCGCCGCCCGACCGCCGTGCGGTCGATCGGCACGGCCTGGTCCATGCCCCTGGAGGGCGACGGGCAGCCGCACCTGCGCATGCGCCACTTCCGCAGCCACCGGCTGGAGGCCGGCGGGCCCAGCGCGACCCGCGACCGGGTGCCGCTGCTGTTCAACGCCGACATCACCCTCTCGCTGGCGCGGCCCACGGCCGCCGACCCCTGGCTGTGGCGCAATGCGAGGGCCGACGAGGTCGTGTACGTGACGCGCGGTTCGGGCGTGCTCGAGTCGCAGTTCGGCAACCTGGCCTACCGCGAGGGCGACTACCTGGTGGTGCCGCGGGGCATCATCTGGCGGGTGGTGCCCGACGCGGGGGTGGAGCAGATCCACCTGGTGATCGAGACCCCGGGCTACATCCGCACGCCGAAGCGCTACCGCAACGCCCAGGGGCAGCTGCTGGAGCACAGCCCGTACTGCGAGCGCGACATCCGCGCGCCGTCCGAGCTGGTCGTGCGCGACGAGCCGGGCGAGTGCGAGGTCATGACCAAGACCGGGAGCACGGTGGAGCGCGTGGTGATGGACCACCATCCCTTCGACACCGTGGGCTGGGACGGCTGCTACTACCCTTGGGCCTTCAGCATCCACGACTTCGAGCCCATCGTGGGCCGGCTGCACCAGCCGCCGCCGGTGCACCAGACCTTCGAGGCCGACCGCTTCGTGGTGTGCTCGTTCGTGCCGCGCCTGTACGACTTCCACCCGCAGGCGGTGCCGGCGCCCTACAGCCATTCCAACGTGATGACCGACGAGGTCATCTACTACGGCAACGACGAGTTCATGAGCCGGGCGGGGATCGAGACGGGCTCGATCACCCTGCACCCGGACGGGCTGCCCCACGGACCGCAGCCGGGGCGCACCGAGGCCTCCATCGGCCAGGTGCGCACCGAGGAGCTGGCCGTCATGATCGACACCTTCGCACCGCTGCACGCCGCGCGCGGGCTCGGGGCCTGCGAGGACACCGACTACGGCTCGTCGTGGCTGGGAAAGGATCCGGCGTGACGCACGCGCTGCGGGCCTTCATGGAAGAGCTCATCGACTACGCGGGCCTGTTCCCGCCGGCAGGGCTGGACATGCCCGCGGCCGTGGCGGGCTACGCGGCCCACCGCACGTTGCCCGATGCCTGGATGCTGGGCCGGTTCATCGCGCCGGCCGAGGCGCTGCCGGCGTTCCTGGCCGCGGCGCGACCCCACCTGGCGGCCGCCTCGCGGCCCTGGAGCCTGGCCGTGCTGGTGGGCGCGCGCGACGATGCGCACGTGGCCCTGTCGCGGGTCGAGCCCCAGGGCGACGCCGTGGCTGCGCTGGAGG
>DAOPJF010000162.1:0-6267 GCA_035399525.1 Candidatus Krumholzibacteriia bacterium
GCTATTACGCCTGGTCGTCCACCGGCTCGGTGGCGGCCTACCTCGTGCTCACCGACGCCTCGGCCCCGGCGCTGACCGGCTGGCAGGCCGACCTGGCCATCTTCGGCGACGGCGCCGTCACGGGCCACGCGGTGCTGGCGGTCGGCGCGGTGGACGAGGGGACCGGCGACACGCACCTGGTGAGTCTGCCGTCCCCGGTGCCCACGTCCCTGCACACGGTGCTGGCGGTCTGGACCCTGGCGCTGCAGCCGGGCAATCCGCAGTTCGGGCTGGACTGGGGCCGGATGGAGTTCTGGCTGGCGCCGGCCGCGGGCCGGCCCGAGGCCGATCCCGGCTACTTCGACGGCGACGGCGCCTTCCATGGCTGCCAGTCGCTGAACAGCGCGTACCACGGCTGGGGGACCGTGCCCTGCATGCTGCTGAACGACGGGTACGGCGTGACCGATGCCGAGGCGAGGTCGTTCGGCGGCCTGAAGGCCCTGTACCGCTAGGATCGCGTTCCGGGACCGGGCGGAAAAGGAGGCGGCGGCAGGCTTGCACCGACCTGCCGCCGCCGTACGGCGAACCGCTCCGAGTATCCGGGCAAGCTACTCGTCGATCAGTTCACCGGTCCTGAGCCGGGCCCGGTAGAGGTGGCCGCCCATGTGCAGGCCGCACTCCCCGTCGCCGCCCAGCGTGATCGAGAACTCGCGGTGGATCTCCTGCTCCCGGTAGTCGTCGCCGCGGGTCACGGTGATGGTGGCGTCGTACACGCCGTTCACGGTGCCGCTGACGGCGTCGGCCAGGTCGCGGGTCGGGCGGCGCGGGGCCATCACGTCCACCAGCTCCAGGTGCAGGGTCGAATCGTGGGTGCGCTCGAAGCGGGGGTTCGTGAAGTCCGCGGACGCGGCGCGGTCGTACGTGCCGTTGACGGTCACGTACTCGGAGTCGGCGTTGGTGATCACGAACGACGCCTCGAGGCTCAGCAGCTGGCGATCCAGGCGCAGCGTGCGGTGCACGCCCGTGCCCGAGAGGATCGCGAACTCGATGGTGGACGCGGGCACGCTGTCGGGGCTGAAGTAGTGCATCTGGGCCAGGCCGTCCGCATCCAGGTAGCGCACGGTGAACACCCGCGTGAACGCGTGGTACGGCGTGCCGTCCGGGAAGCCGCGCTCGCGCTCGATGGTGATGGTCCAGGTGCCCGTCGTCGAATCGTAATCCGCCTCGCGCAGGCCGTCGCACACGGGGTCGGCGGTCTTCAGGGCGGGGTCGAAGCCGCCCGCGAACAGGACGGCGTCGCCGAGCTGGTCGACCAGGCCGCCCTGGTCCTCGGCCAGGTCGGCGGCGACCTGGGCGGCCGCATCCTTCTCGGCGGTGGCGAGGGTCGAGGCGGCGGGAGCCGCGGGGTCGTCGCTGCTGCAGCCGGCCAGGGCCAGCAGGCCCAGCGCGGCGATGGCGGCGAAAGAGCGTCGAATCATCATGGCGATTGTCCTCCGTTGTCGGGTTGAGCCCGGTTCCCTTGCCACGGCCCCTCATGCAAGGATGACGCCGAACCGGGCGACCCTCGTCTTTCAGTGTATCTTGTTCCCGAGCATCATGTTATCGTTTCCGTGCCGGATGCCGGCGAGGGTCCGGGACCATGCAGGTGTCCCTGCCGGTCCACCGGTGCCCCGCGGGGAGCGGGCGGGCGGGCGCGAATAGGCGCCGGCGGCCCGGGGTACTCCGGCCGCAACGTTGCTTTCGACGGCTCGAGGGGCGGTGTACGATGCGGACGGGGGATGCGGCGGCCGGGCCGCTGCGCGCCGCGACGGTGCATCCGCGACACGACCGGGCCCCGACCGGGGCCCAAGGGGTGGAACCATGACCAATGGAAACGTCGGCGGGGGCGGGGGCCACGGGCCCCAGATCCCCGAGATCAAGCTGCCGCGGTTCGGCGGCAACGGCCTGCGCACGGTGGTGGTGCTGGTGCTGGCGGTCATCGCCGTGACCACCAGCTTCTACACCATCGACCCCGAGGAGACGGGGATGGTGCTGCGCTTCGGCCAGTACGTGCGCAGCACCGAGCCGGGCCTGCACTTCAAGTTCCCCTTCGGGGTCGAGCGGGTGCTGAAGGTGCCCATCCAGCGGCAGTTGAAGGAGGAGTTCGGCTTCCGCACGCTGAAGGCCGGCATCAACACCCAGTACTCGACCCGCGAGTACGCCGACGAGGCCAACATGCTGACCGGAGACCTGAACGCGGCCATGGTCGAGTGGGTGGTGCAGTACCGCATCGTCGACCCGTACCGCTACCTGTTCCAGGTGCGCAACGTCAACGAGACCTTCCGCGACATGAGCGAGGCCGTCATGCGCCGCGTGGTGGGCGACCGCACCGTCAACGAGGTGCTGACGGTGGGCCGCGCCGAGATCGCGCTGGCCGTGCAGTCGGACCTGCAGGTGCTTTGCGACCAGTACGAGACGGGCATCAAGGTCGACCAGGTCGTGCTGCAGGACGTCAATCCGCCGGACCCGGTCAAGCCCTCCTTCAATGCGGTCAACGAGGCCCAGCAGGAGAAGGAGAAGCTCATCAACCAGGCGCAGTCCGAGTACAACCGCGAGATCCCCAAGGCCCAGGGCGCGGCGCAGCAGACCGTGCAGGAGGCCGAGGGCTACGCCCTGGACCGCGTCAACCGCGCCAAGGGCGACGCGGCCCTGTTCACCGCGCTGTACGAGGCCTACCGGCTGTCGCCCGACGTGACGCGCACGCGGCTGTACCTCGAGACCATGAACGAGGTGCTGCCCCAGGTGCAGGGCAAGGTCGTGGTCGACGAGGACCTGAAGGGGCTGCTGCCCCTGCTGAACCTGACCCCACCCGCGAAGAAGGACGGAGGCAAGTAGCATGAAGGGATTGCTGATCGTTCCCGTGGTGATCCTGCTGCTTCTGGTCCTGAACTCCATGTACGTGGTCCAGGAGCAGCACCAGGTCATCATCACCCAGTTCGGCAAGCCGGTGGGCGCGCCCATCACCTCGCCGGGCCTGAAGTTCAAGCTGCCTATGGTGCAGAAGGTGCACCGCTTCGAGAAGCGATTCCTGGAGTGGGACGGCGACCCCAACGAGCTGCCGACCCGCGACAAGCGCTTCATCTCGGTGGACAGCTACGCGCGCTGGCGCATCACC
The DNA here is from genome assembly GCA_035399525.1 of Candidatus Krumholzibacteriia bacterium. Lineage (GTDB taxonomy): Bacteria > Krumholzibacteriota > Krumholzibacteriia > LZORAL124-64-63 > LZORAL124-64-63 > JACZKN01. The sequence goes on from DAOPJF010000162.1 coordinate 3,134, forward strand.
GACCCGCTGCTGTACTTCCAGCGGCTGAAGAACGAGACCGGCGCCCAGACCCGGCTCGACGACATCCTCGACGGCGAGATCCGCAACGCCATCGCCAAGTACGACGTGGTCGAGGTGGTGCGCAGCACCAACCGCGAGCCGCAGCAGAGCGAGGCGCTGGAGGAGGACAACACGTTCCTGTCGCAGATCAGCTCGGGCCGCAACGTCATCCGCGAGGAGGTGCTGGCCAACGCCCGCACCCGCACGGCCGACCTGGGCATCGAGATCCTGGACGTGGAGTTCAAGCGCATCAACTACGAGGCCGAGGTGCAGCGCAAGGTGTACGAGCGCATGATCTCCGAGCGGCAGCGCATCGCCGAGCGGTTCCGCAGCGAGGGCGAGGGCGAGGCCTTCCGCATCCGCGGCGAGAAGGACCGCGAGCTGCTTCGCGTGCGCTCGGAGGCCTACCGCGAGGCCCAGGAGATCAAGGGCAACGCCGACGCCGAGGCCACGCGCATCTACGCCGGGGCCTACGACAAGTCGGCGGACACGCGCAGCTTCTACGAGTTCCTCAAGACCATGGAGACGTACCGCACGGTGCTCGACGGGCAGAGCTCGCTCGTGCTGTCGACCGACGCGGACATCTACCGCTTCCTCAAGGGCGGGCGGTAGCCGCCCGACGCCGCGGAGGGGCCGGCCGCGGGGCCGGCCCCCTCGCAACCCGAGGTGACCCATGCGCCGCATGTCGCTGCTCATCGTCCTGGCCGCGGTGACCCTGGTCCCGTCGGCCTGGGCGGGCGAACCGCTGTTCCTGTGGCAGGTGGCCGGTGAACATGCCACCGTCAGCCTGACCGGCTCGATCCACGTGGGCCGGACCGACTTCTTCCCGCTGGCCGAACCGCTCGAGCAGGCCTTCGCGGCTTCGGACGCCCTGGCGGTCGAGGTGGACGTGGCCGACCCCGCGGTGCAGCAGGCGGCGGCCATGCTGATGCTGCAGAAGGGCATGCTGCCGGCGGACGAGACCCTGCAGTCGCGCCTCGGTGACGCGGTGTGGGGCCGCCTGCAGGCCTTTGCCGAATCGCGCGGCATCCCGCTGGCCGTCTACGGACGTTTCCGGCCGGGCATCGTGGCGATGATCCTGCTGCTCGAGGAATACAAGCGCCAGGGCCTGGACCCCGAGCTGGGCATCGACCAGCACTTCCTGGCCGAGGCGAAGGAAGCGGGCAAGCCGGTGCGCCAGCTCGAGACCATCGAGGCCCAGCTCGACCTGTTCGTGCAGGTCGACGACGTGCTCGACGACATCATGATCGGCGAGATGCTCGACCAGATGGCCGACCTGGCGGCCGAGACCGACCGCATGATCGCGCTGTGGCGCGCCGGGGACGCCGACGGGCTCGAGCGCATGATGGCCGAGCAGACCGGCGACGATCCGGCGATGCTGGCCTTCTACCGGAAGCTGCTGGACGACCGCAACGCGGCCATGGCCGACTCGGTGGACGCGTGGCTCAGGGGCGACCGCGACGTCTTCGTCGTGGTGGGCGCCGGGCACTTCGGCGGGGAGAACGGGCTGGTCCGGCTGCTGGAGGGCAAGGGCTGGGCGGTGGAGCAGGTCGCGCGCTGACGCGCACCGATCCGGTCGAAACAGGAAACCCCCGGCGCCGTGAGGCGCCGGGGGCTTTTTCCTGCGAGCCGGACGCGGCGGGGGGCCCTTGCACCGAGACCCCCGGGACGGTCCTCTCTGATGCCTAGGGCTGCAGCCCGCTCGTCCTGAGCCACTCGTAGGCGGCCTGGAAGATGTCGGTGCTGGTGCGCAGCCCGAGCTTCTTCTTGATGTGCGAACGGTGCACCTCGACGGTGCGGGGCGAGATGTTCATGATCTCGGCGATCTCGGAGATCTCCTTGCCCTGACCCGTGAGCTGGAAGAGCTCGAGTTCGCGGTTGCTGAGCACCTCGACGGGCGAGGCTCCGGCGGCCTTGCCCTGGCCCAGCTGCTCGACCGCATTCTGGGTCATGGCCGGGCTCAGGTAGGTCTTGCCGTCGAGCACGCAGCGGATGGCCTCGAGGATCTTCTCGGTGCCCTCCTGCTTCATGATGTAGCCCTTGGCGCCGGCCTTCAGGCAGCGAAAGGCGTACGTGTACTCGTCATGCATCGAGACGGCGAGGGTCATGACGCCGGGGTAGTTCTGGGCGATCTCCTTGAGCAGGTTCAGCCCGTTGCTGTTCTTGAGCGAGATGTCGACCAGGACGAGGTCGGGCTGCTCGACGGCGATCTGGGCCAGGGCGTCGTCCTGGTCCTCGGCCTCGCCGCAGACCTCGAGATCGCCCTCGAGCTGGAGCAGCGACCGGATGCCCGAGCGCACCAGCGGGTGGTCGTCGACGATCATCAGGCGCGTGGTGTCGTTGCGTGAGGCCATGTTCAACACGTCGTTTCCCCTCATGCTAGTTGCGGACGGTTGAGCGAACGTGTGCGGTGCCCGGTTCCGCGCGGAGCGAGGTTGCCCGTTTCGGCAATCCGACAGGCAACGATACGAAAAATTTAACGCTTTCTAAAGAAAAAACCCCTGGCACCTCACGACTTTTCCCGACACATATCATCCAAAATCATAAGATCTTGGAATATCGCTACTTGCAGGCGGCCGGCGAGGCCCGGGGCGTCATCGGCCAAGCCGGCGGAGCGAAGCGAACCCATGAACAGGCGGTGCGGCCTTCCCCCGCGGTATGAGGGTTCCCGCGGGGGGTGGGGCAGGTAGCGATCGACGATGGCCGGATCCGGGTTCACCAGCACCGTAGTAGAATAGTACACGAGACCCCTGGTGCGCCAGATGCATGATCCGCCGATCTTGCGGTCGCCCAGGGTCAGGTCCGAGACGCCCTGGCGGGTGACGCCGGGCACGCCGCAGCGATCGAGCGCCGCGATCAGGTGGTCGCTGATGGCGTCGAAGGCCCGCGTGATGCCGCCGATGCCCGGCAGGGGCAGCACCAGCGAGGCGATGACGTTGCCGGGGTCGAGCACCACGGCGCATCCGCCGCCGGGGCGACGCAGCAGCGGCACGCCGTCGGCGGCGATGCGGTCGCGATGCAACTCGTCGGCCTGTCGGCCGCCACGGCCGATCACGACAGCGACCTGGTCCCACGCATAGGCCGCCATGGCGGGG
>DAOPJF010000163.1:0-6191 GCA_035399525.1 Candidatus Krumholzibacteriia bacterium
GATCCCGAAAGCGGCGTTGACCTGCCCCGCGAGCTCGTCGGCACCATCGAGGCGAAGCATGCCTATGCCGCCAACGCCGCCGTCGTGCGTACGGCCGACCACATGCTCGGATCCCTGATCGACATCCTCGCCTGAACCGCCGATAATGCCGCCGACCGAGGCCGCCGTGGGGGCGGCCCCCGCCGCCACCTGCCCAAAGGACCGCCCGATGGCCAGCATCGTGCTCTTCGAGGACCACACCGCCCTGCGCTTCGCCCCCCTCGCCGCCTCGACCCCGCTGCCGGAGGTGCGCTGCGGCCTGTTCTGCCTGCGGGAACGCGTCAACCTGGTCGCGTCGGCCGGGGGATGGCTGGCGGTTCGGCCCTCGCTGGCGGCCCTGAACCGCGACGAGGCCTGGCGGCCGCTGGTTGCCGGCGACCGGCCCGGGCTGTGGCTCAACGGTCGTCTGGCCCCATCGCCGACGGTGATCGCCGACCTGGTCGCCGCTGCGGACCGCGGCCCTTTCCTGCTGCGGGACGCCGGCGGACCGCTGGCCATCGCCGCCGATGGCGCGTGGGCTCAGGAGATCGTCGCATCGTGGTTCGGCTGGTCGGGCTCCCGGACCGGCGAGTGGGCGCCCCCGGTGCCGGCGGACTGGACCGCCCGAGACGGCGGCCAGGGCGCCACCTGGCTCCTGCCTGCCGGCGCGACCGTTCCCGCGGCCGCGACGAGCCCGGCGCTGGGCTGGATCTGGGACATCGTGCCGCGTACGGCCGCGGCCCTGGAGGACGACCTCGCCGCGGCCCTGCGCGGCCCGTGGCGCCGGCGCCCGTTCGGGCTCGATCCCCAGGGCGGGGCCGCACCCTGGCCCGCGGACGGCCGCCTGCGGCGCACCGAGGCCGGCGACCTGCCCGGTGTCGTGGTGGTCGGCGACGGCGGGGTCTACGTGGGCGAGGGCGTGACCGCGATCCCCGGGGCCGTCGTGGACACGCGCTCCGGCCCGGTCATCCTCCAGGACGGCGCCTCGATCGGCGCGCACGTCTACCTCGAGGGGCCGCTGGCCCTGGGCCCGTTGTGCCGGGTCAAGGCCGGCGCCGCCATCTACGGCGAGTCGTCCTTCGGCCTGGGCTGCCGCGTGGCGGGCGAGATCGGCGAGAGTTCCTTCGGCGACTTCAGCAACAAGCAGCACGAGGGCTTCATCGGGCATGCCGTGCTCGGGTCCTGGGTGAACCTCGGGGCGCTCACCACGTGCAGCGACCTGAAGAACAACTACGGCAACGTCCGGGTGGACCTGGGGCGGGGTTCGGTCGACACGGGCCTGCGCTTCGTGGGCCTGCTCATGGGCGACCATGCCAAGACCGCCATCGGCACACTCTTCAACACGGGCACCTGCGTGGGTTTCGCCGCCAACGTCTTCGGCGACGGCATGCCGCCGAAGCTGGTGCCCGCGTTCAGCTGGGGTGGGAGGGACGGCAGCCCGGCCTACGACGCGGACAAGGCCGCCGCCACGGCCGCCATCGTCTTGGGCCGGCGGGGCTGCACGTTCGGCGAAGCCCATGCCGCCCTGTTCAGGGAGCTTGCTGCCTCGTCGCGGTGAAGGATTGCAAACTGCGGCGCGGGAGGGCGCATGGTCGGTCGGCTTGCACGGCCGGTCGGGCCGCAGCACCTCAGCCAGATTCTCCACGAACACGCACAAGCCTTTATATTTCTGTAACTTGCCGGTTGCCTGGCGCAACCCCGAGGCCGCGGCACGAGCGATGCTCAGGACAGGGACAATGTTCTCTGCGCCGCTCGTGATTGGCCGCCTAAGCACCTACACTCTGTCGTAGGTTCTGAGTGCAGGTCACGCGACGATCGCGGGGAACATTATTTTTTTGTTGGCCCTGTCACGGCCTTGTGATATTTTTAAGATCCCTGTAAAGGTCCGCAACGAAATAAGGTATGAGCAACGACATCCTGGGCCAGGCCAGGGATGACACAATCCGGGGAGCATACATGACCAAGGCTGAACTGGTGGAGCTGATCGCGACGGAAACCGGCGTCAGCAAGAAGGATACGTCGGAGATCGTCGAACTCATCATGGACAATATCGGCCGCGCCCTGGTCGAAGGCGACCGGATCGAGTTGCGGGGATTCGGCAGCTTCAAGATCAAGACCCGCGGAGCCCGCCAGGCCCGCAACCCCAGGACCGGCGACTCGGTGGCGGTTCCCGCCAAGCGCGTGCCGTACTTCAAGGCCTCGAACGAGCTGAAGGCGCGCCTGAACCCGAAAGATTAGAACCACGCAAGTTCCGGGTTGTCCACGTGGACGGCGCGGTCTATCTTATCGGGTCCACGCCGGTGCGCGGAGACCTCTGGCTCCGCCGCGCGGTCCGGTGTGGCATCCATTCGACCCCAAACCTGGTCTCGGCCGCCCGCCACGGGCGCACCACGCGAAAGGCAGGACGCCATGCCCAACGGGCGTAAGCGCAAGCGCAAGAAGATTGCGACCCACAAGCGCAAGAAGCGGCTGCGCAAGAACCGGCACAAGAAGAAGTAAGCGAGCCAGAGCGGCCGGCGTCCGCCAGGACGCCGGCCGGCCGCTGCCCCCGACCCCGTCCCCGGCGAAAGGAACGGTCGGCATGAGCACCAGCCCGCAGGAGCGGCGAGGCGCCACCCGCGTCGACGCCAACCTCAAGCTGCAGGTCCAGTTGCCCGAAGGGGCGGCCGCCTCGCTCGAGACGATCAACATCTCCTCGTCGGGGCTGTACTTCCGGTCGGACCGCTTCATGGAGCCCATGACCAAGCTCGCCCTGGAGCTCGAGGTGGGCGTGCCCGACGGCGACGGCACGGCGCTGGTGCCTTGCGAGGGGCTCGTCGTGCGCACCCTGCCCGAGGCCCCGGCCGAGGGGGTGGAGGCGTACGAGGTGGCGGTCTTCTTCACCCACATCGCCGCCGACGCCAAGGCCACCCTCGAGCGGCACATCGCCATGCTCCTGGGCTAGTCCGCCCGGACGGCCCGAACCGCTGCCGTTTTCCTTCAAGCCGCGCCCCCGGCGGGCGATAACCCAATCGTATAGCCATGGGAGGGCCGCCGGGCCCTGGTCCCGAGCCGGTTGGAGTCTGCCGCCGTGATGGTCGATCCCAAGGACCGCACGATCCTCGTCGTCGACGATTCGCCGCCGACGTGCCTGTACCTCAAGCGCCTGCTCGAGCAGCGCAGCTACCGCGTCGTGACCGCCAACGACGGCGCGGCCGGCGCACGCCTGGCGCTGGAGCTGCTGCCGGACCTCATCCTGCTCGACAAGGAAATGCCCGGGATGCACGGGTTCGACGTGAGCCGCATCCTGCGCCGGCACCAGGACACCAGCGGCATCCCGATCCTGATGATCAGCTCGGAGACCGAGACCTCGGAGAAGATCCGCGGCCTGGAGATGGGCGCCGACGACTTCATCACCAAGGGCATCACGGGCGAGGAGCTGCACTCGAAGATCGGCGCGTTCCTGCGCATCAAGGACCTGCAGGACAAGCTGCGCCGCGAGAGCGACAAGCTGAACCAGATCTTCCGCTTCCTGCACGAGCCGGTGGCCATCTGCAACGGCGAGGACCAGATCGTCCTGGCCAGCCAGGTCTTCCTGAGCCTGATGCGGATGCCGCGCGAGGTCGCCCGCTTCAAGAGCATGACCGACGTGCTGCGCACCCTGAACGTGCCGGACGACGCCATCGCCGCGCTGCGCGAGGGCAGCCGCGAGGAGATCCGCATCTCGCTCTCGCTCGACGGCGAGACCACGTACCTGACCGGCCGCACCGCGCCGATCCGCCTGGACGCGGGCGAGGAGGCCATCGCCTACATCTTCCGCGACGTCACCCGCGAGGTGGAGACCGAGCGGATGAAGGCCGACTTCCACTCGATGATCGCGCACGACCTGCGGTCGCCCATGTCGGTGATCCAGGGCTACGTGTCGCTGATGGCCTCGGGCAAGACCGGCGAGATCAACGCGACCCAGGCCGAGTTCCTGCAGAGCGTGTCGCGCAAGATCGTCGAGATGACCGCGCTGCTGAACGACTTCCTGGACATGAGCAAGATGGACGCGGGCTTCGTGAACCTCAAGTGCGGCGACCTGGACCTGGGCGAGCTGATCGGCGAGGTCGTGGCCGACCTCGGCCCCATGGCCGAGAGCCGCGACATCGACCTGCGGGTCGACCTGCCGACCGGCCGCGTCGTGATCCACGCCGACAACCTGCGCCTGACGCAGATCCTGCGCAACATCGTGTCCAACGCCATCAAGTACAACGTCGAGGCCGGCTGGATCCGTCTGTCGGTGACCACGCACGACGGCTTCGCCCGCATCGGCATCGCCGACGGCGGCATCGGCATGTCCGAGGACGAGCTCAAGGTCCTGTTCCAGCCCTACACCCGCGGTTCGACCCAGCGCACCATCAAGGGTGTCGGACTGGGCGTGGTCATCGTCAAGAAGCTGGTGGAGGCCCACGGCGGCGAGGTGCACGTGGTCAGCGAGCCCGGGCACGGCACCCTGTTCTCGTTCACCATGCCCCTGGCCGTCCCCGCGGGCGGCGCACCGGTGCCCTCGGCGGACCTGCAGACCGCCGCCCGCTGACCCCAGCCGCACGCAACCGCCCCTGAACCGTTTTCCGCCACCGTGTGGCCGGACGGCGACCGCCGCCCGTGCGGCAGGGCCATTCCTGCCGGGGCGGCAGATCCTGCCGCCGGTCGCGGGCCCGTCCGCCCGGAATCCCCGGATCCCGCCCGAAACCACCGAATCGCGCCTGCAGGCCCCCGGCAGATCCTGCCGTCCCGGCGCCCTGCGGGCCGCGGACGCCGGCCGGCGGCCGGGGCACGTGCCTTGCGCTTCGCGCCCGGGTCGATCCGCCTTGCCGGCGGCGTCCCGGAAGGAGCAGGGGTGATCAAGAGCCTCAACACGGCCCAGCAGGCGATGCAGATGGAACAGGTGCGGATCGAGGCCCTGGCCAACAACCTCGCCAACGTGGACTCGACCGGGTTCCGGCAGATCCTGACGCGGGTCGTGGCCAAGAACGCCCCCGAGATCACGGGCCAGGATCCGCAGACGGTGCCGACGGCCCAGGCCCTGACGCGGGGCGGGACGGCGCCCGGCGGCCGCACGACGCCGCCCAGCGGCGGGACCGCGCAGCCGACCGTGACCCTGCACGCCACGGACACCCGGCCCGGCCAGATCGGCCCGACGGGGCGCGACACGGACGTCGCGATCATGGGCCGCGGCTACTTCGTCGTGCAGACCGAGGCCGGCGAGCGGTACACCCGCGCCGGATCGTTCCAGCTCGACAACGAACGGCGCCTGGTGACCCCGGACGGCGACCCCGTCCTGGGCCAGGGCGGCGCCGTGACCCTCGACGGCCAGGAGTTCTCCATCGAGCCCGACGGTACGGTCACCGTCGACGGCGCGGTGCGGGGCCGGCTGCGGCTGGTGGACTTCGGCGACGCCACGCGCCTGGAGCACGAGGGCTCCAACCGGCTGGCCGCGCCGCCGGGCGTGGAACCCCAGGAGGTGCCGGCCGAGGAGATCGTCCTGGCGCAGGGGCACCTCGAGGGCAGCAACGTGGATCCCATCGACGTGCTGGTGGACATGATCGCCGCGCAGCGCGCCTTCGAGATGCAGACCAAGGTCCTGACCACGGAGGACAGCCTCCTGGACAAGTCCGTCAACAGCCTGGGCCGCGCGGCCCACGTGTAGCGAAAGGTAGGGGACGATGATCCGTGCCATGGGAACCGCCGCCTCGGGCATGAAGGCCCAGCAGCTGAACATCGACACGATCGCCAACAACCTGGCCAACGTGAACACGACGGGCTACAAGAAGCAGCACGCCGAATTCCAGGACCTGCTCTACGAGAAGGTGCTGCCCGGCGGCCAGGTCGACGCCCAGGGGCGCGCCGTGCCCACCCGCGTGGAGATCGGACACGGCGTCAAGATGGTCTCGACCAACAAGAACTTCAGCCAGGGCACGGTCGTCAGCACCAGCAACCCGCTGGACGTGATGATCGAGGGCGACGGCTTCTTCCAGCTGCGCATGCCCGACGGCACCATCAAGTACACCCGCGACGGCAGCTTCAAGCTGGACGCCGAGCGGAACGTCGTCACCAGCCAGGGCTACCGCCTCGAGCCGGCGATCGTCGTGCCTTCCGATGCGGTCGAGCTGTCGGTGTCGCGCGACGGCCTGATCAACGTGCGCCTGGCC
>DAOPJF010000164.1:0-6133 GCA_035399525.1 Candidatus Krumholzibacteriia bacterium
GCTTCAACAGCACCGCCAGGGTGCAGCCCTTCGTCGGCTTCGGCGTGGGCCTGACCAGCTGGAAGGTGGTCAACAAGCATGGCGAGGACGTGGGCCTGATCGTCAACGACGCCCCCGAGCAGGGCTTCGACACCGATGGCCAGGCCGCGACGCTCAGCGGCAAGGACCTGACCCTGGGCCTGGAGCTGGGCGTGGACATCGGCCTGGGCGACCACCTGGCCCTGGCCCTCGGCGGCCGCCTGAACGCCTTCCCCGGCAACAAGCTCGACAACGTGGGCATGAGCTCGTTCTGGGGCGCCGACTACGTGGACGCGAACACGGCCAGCCTCGAGGGCTTCCTGGGCCTGACCTGGTGGTTCGGCAGCAGCGACCGCGATCATGACGGCGTGCCCAACTACCGCGACGCCTGCCCTACGCGGCCCGAGGACCGGGACGGCTGGCAGGACGACGACGGGTGCCCCGAGCTGGACAACGACGGCGACGGCATCGCCGACGTGCGCGACGGCTGCCCCAACGACGCCGAGGACCATGACGGGTTCGAGGACCTGGACGGCTGCCCCGATCCGGACAACGACGGCGACGGCATCATCGACGCCCAGGACCGCTGCCCCAACGAGGCCGAGGATCTCGACGGGTTCGCCGACGACGACGGCTGCCCCGACCCGGACAACGACGGCGACGGCGTGCTCGACGCGGCGGACCGCTGCCCCGACACGCCGGCCGGCACCCTGGTCGACGGCGACGGCTGCCCGGTGGTCGCCGCCCCGGCGCCCTCGCCGGCCGTGGCTCCGGTTCCGGCGATCGCCATGCCCGTCGCGGGCCAGACCATCGCCCTGGAGAACGTGGCCTTCGAATCGGGCAGCGCCCGCCTGACGCCCGCCTCGGTCGTCACGATCGACGCGGTGGCCCAGGCCATGAAGGACCACCCCGACATGGCGGTCGAGATCCGCGGCCACACCGACGCCGTCGGGGCGGCCGAGGTCAACCTCGACCTGTCGCAGCGGCGGGCGACGGCGGTGCGCGATGCGCTCATCCAGCGCGGCATCGCCCCGGCGCGGGTGACGGCCGTCGGCTACGGCGAGGACTTCCCCGTGGCCGACAACGGCACGCCCGAGGGGCGGGCGGCCAACCGCCGCGTGGAGCTGTACCGGGTGCGGTGAACGCCGCCCCGGTTCCCGGTCGAACGGCGACGGCCGGCGCGGATGCGCCGGCCGTTGCTTTTGCCTCGCGGATCCGGGGTCCATCAGCCGCCGATGCCCGCCTTGGCCAGGGCCTGGCGCATGCTCTTCTCGGTCTGGGCCCCGACCAGGTGCGCCTTGATGGTGCCCCCCGCGTCGATGACGAAGATGGCCGGGATGCTGTCGGTGTGGTACGCGCCGGACACGTCCTCGGCCTTGGCGATGGCGATGGGGAAGGTGTACTGGGGATTCTGCTCGAGGAAGCTCTTCACCTTGGCGGCGTCCTCGCTGCTGGCGCCGAGGAACACCACGTCGCCCTTGGCCCCGAGCTCGTCCCACAGGGTCTGGATGTGCGGCATCTCGCGCCGGCAGGGCGGGCACCAGGTGGCCCAGAAGTTCAGGAAGACCACCTTGCCGCGGAAGTCCGAGAGCTTCGCCGTGGTGCCGTCGAGGCGGGTCACGGTGATGTCCGGCGCCGACTGCCCGGCCATGCTGTCGGGGTTGGTCAGCAGGTCGAGCTCGGGCACCGACCGCACGCCCTCGGGCAGCGTGTAGGCGAAACGCTCGTCGGGCACCGGCTGGTTGACCGAGAAGCCGGTCACCGTCGTGGTGATGGTCTGGGTGATGGACTGCCCGCCCTGCAGCACCACCAGCGAGCGGACGGACTTCAGCACGAGGCCCGACGCCGGGTCGTACCAGGCCTGGCCCTCGCCGTCGACCGGGGCGCCCTCGCCGGGCTCGCCCGCGGCCGCCGGGATGGTGAACACGAGGCAGGGGATCTCGCGGCCGCCGACGGTCAGCGTCTCGCGGCCCGCCGCACCGGCCGCCGCGGGCTCGGCCGGCAGCACGTACGACGACAGCCCCGCGTAGAAGTTGTAGATGCTCTCGAGGGTGAGCTCGAACTCGTCGGCGCCCTCGAGGTCGCGCACCAGCCTGGCCGGCGGCCCCTGGTAGCAGGTACCCAGCTGGCTGATGTGCAGCCAGGCGCCGTTGGGGCCCGTGCCCATGTTGATGCTGAAGGCCGAGCCTTCCTGGCTGTTGGCCATGCGGTCGGGCCAGACCGCGGCCGAGCGGGCGGTCATGTCCATGTTCATGGCCGCGCCCATGCCCGTCATGCCGGACGACACCCGGACATCGGCATCGACCACGTAGCTCTGGGCGGCCTCGGCCACCTCGCGCGAGTGCTTCACGGCCGCGTCGAAGTCGGCGCTCGGCGTGTCGGCCGCGGCGGCGGCCGCCGGGATGGCCAGGGCCGTCAGGGCCACCAGGGCCAGGACACGAAGGGGCTGGTTCATGGCGCGCTGTCCTTTCGGAATGAAGAAGGGGGCCGGCGGCAGCGCCCCGGCCCCATTGCGATACCACGAACCCCGCCCGGAGGCGAGAAGTTTCCGGCGTCAGCCGATGGGCCCCGCGGCCAGCGCCAGCAGGTTGCCCTGGCGGGTCAGGACCGAGCCGACCAGGCGGCGCGCGGCCTCGACCGGCACCAGCGCGGCCTCCATGGTGTCGGCCACCCATTCGTCGATGGAGGCCGCGGCGCCGCGCAGGTCGCCGGCGAAGTGCGAGATGCGCTCGGCGTAGTGCACGGCCTCGGCCAGGCGCTCGTGCTCGCCGGCCAGTTCGGGCACGTGATGCCAGCGGACGGCCTCGCAGATCGCCGGCGGCAGCCCCCAGCTGTCGAGCAGGGCCCCGCCGGCCTCGGCGTGGTCGTAGCCCGTCAGCAGGCGTTCGCAGCCGAGGGAGACGATGCCGCCCGCGGCATCGTCGCAGGGATGGGCATCGCCCGGCTCCGTCACGGGCACGTCGGCGGCGGGAGCGGGACGCCGCGCGGCAAGTTCGGGTTCGAGCACGAGCTTGCCGATGTCGTGCAACAGCCCCGCGGTGAAGGCCCGGTCGCGTTGGTTGCGCAGTCCCATCGCCATGACAAGGGAGGCTGAGCCATAGGCGGTGACCAGACTGTGCTTCCAGAGCGTATCGGTGTCCAGGGCGTAACCGGGCAGGTCACGCCGCAGGACGGCCTCGAGGCTGAGTGCGAAACAGAGCCGGGCGAAGGTCAGGTTGCCCACCAGCACGAGCGCCTCGCGCACCGTGCCGATGCGGCGCTGGTAGTTGTAGAGCGACGAGTTGCAGAGCCTCAGCAGGCCGGCGGTCAGTCCCGGATCGCACTCGACGATCGGCACCAGCGAATGGGCGTCGACCATCGGGTCGTCCATGATGCCGATCAGCAGGGCCAGCGCGTCAGGGTGGGCCCCCAGGGAGCCGGCACGTCGCACGAGTTCGTCGAGCTGGGCCATGTCCGCAGGCTTTCCGTCGCCAGGGTGCTCCGGAGCCGGCGGCGGGCGATGCCGCCGGCTCCGGGAGCCCGGTGGGCGTTCCGGGCGCCCAAGGGATCGGGCGCGGAAGTGGCTGCTGGAGACGGGATTTTCCTTAGCTGACGGCCGGTATCCGGGTCGTAAGGGCCAGCCCGCGGGCACAGTTAACGACAATCAAGATCAGGAACAGCGCAGGTGGTGGTGCCGCTTCTTGCCGACCTGCAGGGCGATGCGGCCGTCCTGCACGTCGGCGGCGACCAGCATGCGCATCTCGTCGGCGACCGTCTCGCCGTTCACCTTGACGCCGCCCTGGCGCACCATGCGCCGCGCCTCGCCCTTGGTGCCCATCAGGCCCGTGTCGACGAGCGCGTCGAGCAGTGAAAGGCCCTCGCCGGCCAGGTCGGCCAGGGGCCGCTCGCTGCTGGGCACGCTGCTCTCGTCGGCGCCGCCGCCGAACAACGCGTCGGCCGCGCGCTCGGCCTCGGCGGCCGCGTCGGCGCCGTGCAGCTGCGCGGTGACCTCGCGCGCGAGCACGCGCTTGGCCTGGCGGATGTCGGCGCCCTCGAGCGTCTCGAGCCGCTCGATCTCCTCGCGCGGCAGCAGCGTGTACATGCGCAGGAAGCGCGACACGTCACGGTCGTCGACGTTCACCCAGTACTGGTGGAACTCGAAGGGCGACGTGCGGGCGGCCGACAGCCAGACGGCGCCGGCGGCGGTCTTGCCCATCTTGGCGCCGCTCGCGGTGGAGATCAGCGGGAAGGTCAGGCCGTAGACCTCGGCCTGGTTCAGGCGGCGGCACAGGTCGATGCCCGAGCAGATGTTCCCCCACTGGTCGCTGCCGCCCATCTGCAGCACGCAGCCGTGGTCCCGGTTCAGGACCATGAAGTCGTAGGCCTGCAGGATCATGTAGTTGAACTCGATGAACGAGATGCCGGTCTCCATGCGCGTCTTGACCGAGTCGCGCGCCAGCATCTGGTTGACCGAGAAGTAGCGGCCCACGTCGCGCAGGAAGGCGATGTAGCCGTAGTCCCGCAGCCAGTCGGCGTTGTTCAGCATCATGCCGTCGCCGGGGCCGTCGCCGAAGCGCACGTAGTGCGACAGCTGGGCCCGGATGCCGGCCAGGTTGGCCTCGATCTGCGCGTCGGTGAGCATGGCCCGCAGCTCGGTCTTGCCGCTGGGGTCTCCCACCATGGCGGTGGCGCCGCCCACGATGGCGATGGGCCGGTGGCCCCAGCGCTGCAGGTGCACCAGGCCCATGATGGGCACCAGGCTGCCGATGTGCAGCGAGTCGGCCGTGGGGTCGAAGCCGATGTACGCGGTGACGGGACCCTCGGCCAGGCGCGCGGCGAGGGCGGCCTCGTCGGTGCACTGCTCGAAGAAGCCGCGCCACTTCAGTTCCTCGATCATCGATGCGAAGCCGTGGTTCATGTCCGCCGTTCCGTGTCGTGTCATGCCGCCCTCGAGGCCGCCCGCTCGTTCGAGTGGGCCTGACTGGGCCGCCCCCGAGGGGTTGGCCCACCACTCAGGAACGGACGGTCTCCAGGGCCCGCCCTCGTGCCGGCCGCGCCGGGTGCTCAGCGCTCCAGCAAACCGTCGAGGGTCGGGAAGAATTGAGGGAAGGATACGGCCACGCAGTCGTCGTCGTCCAGCGTTGAATCGCGTTCGGCGACCAGCGCGGCGATGGCCATCGCCATGGCGATGCGGTGGTCGCCGCCGGTCTCGTGCACGACCGGAGCGCCGGCGGGGCCGCCGGCCAGCGGCGTGGGCCCGGTGATGATCATGCCGTCGGGCCGCTCGACCACGTCGGCGCCCAGCGCCCTGAGCGCGCGGCCCATCAGCGCGATGCGGTCGCTCTCCTTGACCCGCAGCTCCTCGGCGCCGCTGATGATCGTGGTGCCCACGCACTGCGTGGCCAGCACCGCCAGCACCGGCAGCTCGTCCACCAGGCCGGGCACGTCGTCGGCCCCGATGCGGAACGCGCGCAGGCCGCCCGCGGCCACGGTCACGTCGCCGGCCGGTTCGCGGGCCGCGTCGCCTGCGGCCGTGGCGCCGGTGATGGTGACCTCGGCCCCCGCGGCGCGCAGCACGTCCAGGGCGCCGGTGCGGCCGAAGCCCAGCGACTGGCCCGGCACCGTCAGCCGCGAACCGGGCACCAGGGCGGCGGCCACCTGGAAGAATGCGGCCGTCGACGGATCGCCAGGCACGGCGATGGCGTACGCACGCAGCCGGCCGACCGGGCCCACGGCCAGCGCGTCGCCCACGCCACGACGGGGCGCCTGGCCCATGGCCGCCAGCAGGCGCTCGGTGTGGTCGCGGCTAGCGCCGCCGCCGGCGACCACGGTCTCGCCCGCGGCGTGCAGCCCCGCCAGCAGCAGCGCCGACTTGAGCTGGGCCGACGGCACCGGCAGGTCGTGACGGCAGCCTCGCAGTGCGGCCCCCCGCACGCGCAGGGGCAAGCGACCGGCCGCGTCCAGGTGCTCGATGTCCGCGCCCATGGCGCGCAGCGGCTCGACCACGCGGCCCATGGGGCGGCGGCGCAGCGAGGCGTCGCCGTCGAGCACCACCCCCGGTCCCCCGACCGGCAGCCAGCCCGCCAGCAGGCCGCAGAGCAGGCGCGCCGTGGTGCCGCTGTTGCGGCAGTCGATG
>DAOPJF010000165.1:0-6125 GCA_035399525.1 Candidatus Krumholzibacteriia bacterium
GGGGCTTCCTGGCCGCGGGCCTGGGCATGATCCTGGGCACGGTCATCTTCCAGTCGTTCAAGGACCGCCACGTGGTCGACGCCCAGGGCCGCCCCCTGGGCCTGCCGCCGGCCGACCACCGGGGCGGCGGCCGCACCGCCGACCACGACAAGCCCCTGGGCCGCGAGGACTGGCAGCGCATCGCGGTCATCTTCATCCTCTCGTTCTTCGTCATCTTCTTCTGGATGGCCTTCGAGCAGGCGGGCGCCTCGCTGACGGTGTTCGCCGACCGGCAGACCGACCGCGACCTGCTGGGCTGGACCGTGCCCGCGAGCTGGTTCCAGTCGGTCAACGCCGTGGCCATCGTGCTGCTGGCGCCGGTGTTCGCCTGGATCTGGCAGAAGCTCGGGCGACGCGGGCTCGATCCCTCGACGCCGGTGAAGATGTCGCTGGGCTTCGTGTTCCTGGGCCTGGGCTACCTGGTGATCGCCTTCGGCGTGAAGGACGTCGACCCCGCCGTGAAGGTCAGCATGATGTGGCTGGTCAGCCTGTACGTGCTGCACACCTTCGGCGAGCTGTGCCTGTCGCCCATCGGCCTGTCGGCGGTCAGCAAGCTGTCGCCGCCGCGCTTCGCCTCGCTGATGATGGGCGTGTGGTACCTGGCCTCGGCGGCGGCCAACAAGCTGGCCGGCGTTCTGTCGAGCTTCTACCCCGAGGCCGGCAAGCCCGCCCCCGTGCTGCTGGGCTACGAGGTCACGGGGCTGCACGAGTTCTTCGTGATCTTCGTGGGCCTGTCGGCGGTGGCGGGGGTGCTGCTGTTCCTGCTGGCGAGGCCCATCACCCGCTGGAGCCACGGCCGCGTCTAGGGTGGCCCTGCGACCACAAGACAGAAAATCGCCCCCGGCCCCCGGATCGGGGGCGAACATTTCGCGGCGTTCCGCGTAGGATGACGGTTCCCGAGGACCGGACCCTGACCAAGGAGACGCCAGGATGAAACGCTTGCTCGCCATCGTCGCCGTCGCCGGCCTCGCCGCCCTCGCGGGCTGCGGAGGCGGCGGCGCCGAGCAGAAGACCGAGGTCGCCATGCAGCCCGCTCCGCTGATCGATCGTGAACTCTTCTTCGGCGACCCGGAGATCTCCGGCGCCCAGCTCTCGCCCGACGGCAAGTGGATGAGCTTCATCAAGCCGTACGAGGGCGCGCGCAACATCTGGGTGAAGGCCGCCGACGCGCCCTTCGCCGACGCGAAGCCGGTCACGGCCGACGAGCGCCCCGTCCCGGGCTACTTCTGGAGCCGCGACAGCCGCTACGTGCTGTACGTGCAGGACAAGGGCGGCAACGAGAACTTCCACGTGTGGGCGGTCGATCCGGCCGGCGCGCCCGCCGAGAAGAACGTGCCCGAGGCGCGCGACCTGACGCCCATCGACGGCGTGCGCGCGGCCATCTACAGCGTGCCCAAGGACACGCCCGGCGTGATGATCGTCGGCCTGAACGACCGCGACCCCAGCTACCACGACGTCTACAAGGTGGACATCGCCAGCGGCGCGCGCACGCTGCTGCGCCAGAACACCGACAGCATCGGCTACTGGGTGTTCGACAACGAGGGCGAGCTGCGCCTGGCCTACCGCTCGCTGCCCGGCGGCGGCGGCGAGCTGCTGCGCGTGGGGCTGGACGGCTACACGCGCCTGTTGGCCACCACCTTCGAGGAGGACATGACGCCCATCGCCTTCCATCCCGACCGGCGCCACCTGTACCTCGAGACCAACATGGGCGACCGCGACCTGAGCGAGCTGCTGCTGCTGGACACCGAGACCGGCGAGACGCAGTTCGTGGAGAAGGATCCCGCGGGCGAGGTGGACTTCGGGAACGCCGTCTTCCATCCGGGCACCGACGAACTGCTGGCCACCGCGTACATCGGCGACAAGGTGCGCGTGTACCCGAAGACCGCGGCGGCCCAGGCCCTGTGGGACGCCATGGAGAAGGCCCTGCCCGACGGCGAGATCGGCGTCACCAGCACCTCGGACGACATGAGCCGCCTGCTGGTGGCCGTGTCGAGCGACGTCGACCCCGGCTCGGTCTACCTGTTCGATGCCGCCAACGGCCAGGCCACGCTGCAGTACCGCTCGCGCCCCGAGCTGCCCAGCGAGTACCTCGCCCCCATGCAGGCGGTGCGGTACCAGGCCCGCGACGGCATGACCATCCACGGGTACCTGACCCTGCCCCGCGGCGTCGAGGCCAAGAACCTGCCGGTGGTCATGTACATCCACGGCGGCCCGTGGGCCCGCGACTTCTGGGGCTACGAGCCCTACGCGCAGTTCCTGGCCAACCGTGGCTACGCGGTGATGCAGGTGAACTACCGCGCGTCGACGGGGTACGGCAAGGCCTACATGAACGCGGGCAACCGGCAGTGGGGCATCGGCGCCATGCAGCACGACGTGACCGACGCCGTGCACTGGCTGATCGACCAGGCATCGCCGACCCGAAGAAGGTCGCCATCTTCGGCGGCAGCTACGGCGGCTACGCCACGCTGGCGGGCGTCACCTTCACGCCCGACCTGTACGCCTGCGGCATCCCCTACGTGGGGCCGTCGAACCTGATCACGCTCATCGACAGCTTCCCCGAGTACTGGAAGCCGTTCCTGGAGGGCTCGTGGTACCGCCGCGTGGGCAACCCCGAGGTGGAGGCCGACCGCGAGGACCTGATCGCGCGCTCGCCGCTGTTCCACTGCGACGCCATCAAGGCGCCGCTGCTGGTGGTGCACGGCGCCAACGACCCGCGCGTGAAGCAGCACGAGTCCGACCAGATCGTGGTCGCGCTGCGCAGCAAGGGCAAGGACGTCGAGTACATCGTGGCGCCGGACGAGGGCCACGGGTTCCGCGCCCCGGGCAACCGCAAGGCCCTGGCCGTGGCCATGGAGAAGTTCCTGGCCAGGCAGCTGGGCGGGCGCTGCCAGCAGGACGTGGCGGCCGACACCCAGAAGAAGCTGGACGAGATCACCGTCGACGTGAACACGGTGACGCTGCCCGAGACGGCCAACTAGCCGCGGCCAACTAGCCGCGGCCAACTGGCTGCCGGAAGCGGCACCCGCAAGACGAAGCGGCCTCCCCTTCGGGGGAGGCCGCCTCGTTTCCGTCGTCTTCGCCCGGGTCGCCGGTCAGCGAAGTCCGAGCGAGGCGCAGCCGATGGCCGTCAGCACGGCCAGCGCCAGCAGGAACAGCCCCATGCGGGTCACGAATTCGCGCATCCTTGCTTCCCCTCTCCTGAGTGCCGGGCGAATGGGCCCGATGCGGGACGGCCCGAAACTACACCACGAGAT
This sequence comes from Candidatus Krumholzibacteriia bacterium, assembly GCA_035399525.1. GTDB lineage: Bacteria > Krumholzibacteriota > Krumholzibacteriia > LZORAL124-64-63 > LZORAL124-64-63 > JACZKN01. Next base: position 3,294 of record DAOPJF010000165.1, read on the forward strand.
CCCGAAATCAAGAACGGATTGCGCCACAGCGGCTTTTTCAGGCGCCGGCCGTGCGCAGGACCAGGCTGAAGCGGGCGCCCCCGCCGACGGCCTCGCCCACGGTGATGTCGCCGCCGTAGTAGCGCAGGGCATCCCGCGAGTGCCAGAGGCCGACCCCGCCCCCGGGCCGTGACGAGGCGCCCTGGGCGAAGATGCGTTCGCGGTCGGCCTCGGGTACGCCGGGACCGTTGTCCTGCACCGTGACGCCCAACCGACCCGCGGGCCCCGGCGTCACGGACACCGTGACCACAGCGGCGGGGCGGCCCTGCACCGCCCGGCCCGCGTTGTCCAGCAGGTTGTCCAGGGCGAACTCCAGGTCAAGGCGGTCGGCGTGCACGTCGGGCAGGTCGTCGGCCAGTGGCTCGAGGCGGAAGGCCACCGCGGGCCGACGCTGGACGTGGCGCTCGAGCACCTCGCGCACCACCGGCCGGACATCGATGCGGCACGAAGCGGCCAGCCCCGCGCCCAGCAGCTTCATGCCGTCGGCGACGACGCCGAAGCTGGTGCGGGCGGCGGCGACGGCCTCGGCACGCTCGCGGCCACCGGGCTCCAGGTCCACCGCCCGGTCGAGGTGCCGCAGGCAGGCGCCCGCCTCGCGGCGCACCACCGTCAGCAGCGGCGGGTCGAGCCGCATGTGGGCCGCCTTCTCCAGCAGGGCCTCGAGGTCGGGCCAGCCCTCACGGCGGAAGGCCTCCCACGATCCGGCCAGGCGCTCCGGCGGGACGCTGTGGGGGTTTTCCGCGGCCCACAGCACCCGTTCCAGCGCCCCGACCGGGCCGACGGTGCCGTGGCGCGAGGTCAGGAACGCCCGCAGCAGGTCCAGCCGGCTGGTGCGGCGCAGGGCGCCCAGGCGGCGGCGCTGGCGCAGCAGGTGGCCGCCGCCGGCGCCCACCAGCAGCACGAGGCTGCCCGCGCCGGCCACGCCGGCGTAGCGGCGGTGGGCGGGGACGGGCACGAAGCGGAAGCCGGCATTGAGTCGATTCTCGTAGGCAAGAATCGAATCGGGGCCGAGCCGCCAGATCAGGACGTCGAAGAACTTGTCGATGGCCGGGGGACAATGGGCCACGTCCCGGAGATCCCGGTCGAGCGCATACACGCGCTGGTCGGCGCAGAGCACGTACAGTTCCGGTCCGGGCATCGACATGACATCGGCCTGCAGAAAGCTCACCACAGGCCCCTGGAACTCGCGCCTGCGCTCGGGCCGCAGGATGCCGCCGCGCCATTCGTAGCGCGTCATGGTCCGATCCTCACAGCCGACGACGATGACGCCGACGCCACGGTCGCTGTCGTACCAGGTCTGCAGGCCCCGCGGCACCCCGCTGCAGACGACCGAGCCGCGCTCAGAGCCGGAAGGTCCGTCCAGGATCATGAGCGTGCTGATCGATCCCTGCCGCGTGCACTGGTTGAGCACCGCCACCTCGACGCCGCCGTCACCGTCGAGGTCGCAGACAGCGACAAACACGTCCGCGAAGTACGGGGCGAGCCGGCGTTCCCAAAGGAGGCTGCCGTCCGTCTCCAGCACCGCGACCCACGACACATCGTCCAGGCGGCCGTCGACCTCGTCGCCGGGCCGCTGGTTGGCCGAAGCACCCAACCCGACCACGAGTTCGGGTTCGCCGTCGCCGTCGGGGTCGGCGATGCAACCGTTGCTCACGATGCTCGCCGTGGGGTGGAACCACAATTCGGTGCCCGTCGCGAGATCGATGGCCAGCACGCCACGGTTCCGGCGGTCGTACCCCACCTTCCTCGAGAGGTAGACCACCGGCCCCGAGTCCCCGGCAGCCACGCCCAGGACCAGGTACTCGGCGTCCCAGACCCCGTCCTCGCGCACCTCCGGGCCGCTGGTCAACTCGATGTCGCGGACGGGTTCGTCGCGGTGCGGATCGATGGCGAGCAAACGTTGCTCCCAGCCATCGGCAGAGCGGACGCACACCAGCACCTCGCGCCAGCCGTCGCCATCGACGTCGCAGGCCGCGCCCAGCCGCGCCATGGCCCTGGGCACCAGGAAGCGCGGCGGCAGGTTGTACTGGTAGTCGCTGTAGGACGCCCCGTCCTTCCACGAGCGGAACAGGACTCCCATAGAGCACCCGCTGACCCACTCGTTGACCCCGTCCCCGTCGAGATCCTCCGACAACAGCCCCCTGACGGGCCAAGCCGCGGCCAGGTTGGCGTTCGCCACCACCCGCGCCTCGTACGGCAACCCGACGCCGAAAACGGAACTCGCCGCCAGCCAGGCGGCCAGGATGGTCAGCATCATGCCCTCTCCCCCAAGCGGGTCATGAACGTCGCGATAGCGCTGCGATACCGGGCCGGTCAGGCCCCGAACCCGAGGCGGCCCATCAGCTCGAGCAGGAGCTTCTCGGCCGCCACGGGAATCACGGTGCCCGGGCCGAAGATGGCCGAGGCGCCGTGCGACTTGAGATACTCGTAGTCCTGCGCCGGGATGACCCCGCCGCAGATCACCATGATGTCCTCGCGGCCGAGCTTCCGCAGCTCGCCCACCAGCGCCGGCAGCAGGGTCTTGTGGCCCGCCGCCAGCGACGACATGCCGATGATGTGCACGTCGTTCTCGACGGCCTGGCGCGCCGTCTCCTCGGGCGTCTGGAACAGCGGCCCGACGTCGACGTCGAAGCCCAAATCGGCGAACGCCGTGGCGACGACCTTCGCGCCGCGGTCGTGGCCGTCCTGGCCCATCTTCGCCACCAGGATGCGCGGGCGCCGGCCCTCATGGGCCTCGAAGCGCCGGATCAGTGCGTTCACGCGGTCGATGTCCTGGTCCTTTCCGAACTCGGC
>DAOPJF010000166.1:0-6090 GCA_035399525.1 Candidatus Krumholzibacteriia bacterium
GCTAGAAGCGCGCCGTCGTCTCCAGGCGGATGTCATGCTGCCACCTCCCCTCGCCCTGCTTGCGGCTGAACCAGGTCGCGCTGACGGTCAGGTACTGGCTGGGCTCCCAGCCCACGCGCAGCGAGCTCTCGACGTTGCGGCCCGGCTGCGGGAAGAACCAGGGCCGCAGGGCACCGGAGGGCTCGTCGCTGGTCACGTCCGCCAGCCGCAGGTCGCCCTGGGCGGTCCAGGCGCGGCGGAAGCGCCAGCGGGCCGTGGGCCGGAGCGCCGTCTCCTTCTGGGATACGCCCGAGACGGTGTCCTCGCGGCGCAGCAGCTCGCCCTGCAGCCCGGCGCGCAGGTCGTTGCTGGGGCGCACGGTCCAGCCCGCCTCGTAGCGGCGCGTGACCGCCGCGTAGCTGCGGCGCGTGCTGGCGGCGCTCTCGGTCGAGGTGCGGTCCTCGTCCTCCTGGGCCCACCGCAGGCGCACCGTCGAGCGCGCGGTGACGTTCACGTTGCCGACGGCCTGCCACGCGCGGGACAGGCGGTCCTCGGGATGGTCGGCGTACTGGCGGTCCATGGTCTCGCGGTAGTCGAACTTGCCCCGCAGGTCGACGGCGCTCAGGTGCTGCAGCAGCACCAGCTCTTCGTTCAGGCTCACGTCGCCCAGCACGGTGGCGGCGGGATCGAAGATGGCGGCGCGGCTCAGCCGCAGCAGCGGCCCCACGTCGTCGGCCGTGCTGCGGCCCTCGACGCTGGCGGTGGTGCCCAGCGACCAGGCGCCGTACCAGCGGTCCTTGCCCAGGAAGCGGAAACCCTGCCGCCACTGCACGTCGGTGCGCACCGCGGTGGTGGCCACCAGGCTGTCGGTGCCGGCGTAGGCCACGGTGTGGTCGCCCTGCTCGGGGCCCACGTACTCGCCGTCGGCGTTGTAGTCGCCCTGCCCCTCGCCCACGAAGACGATCTGCCGGTCGAGCACCTCGGCGCGGCTGTTGTCGACGCGGTAGCCCAGGGACCAGTCGCTGGCGGTCGCCGCCCACGAGCCGGCCAGGTCCAGCCGCAGCAGCCGCGTGGTCTCGTCGACGCCGCGGGGCTGCTTCGTCTGGCGCAGGGTGCCCTCGCCCACCAGGCGCATGCCGGCGAAGCGGCCGGTGGTCACGCCGGCGGTGGTGGTGCGGCTGTCGCGCTCGCGGTCCCAGCGGCCGGCGCGCAGCGAGTCGGCGAGGCCGCGCTCGAACTCGACGCGCCAGTCCAGGCCGCGGTCGCCGGCCAGGCCGGCGGTCCAGCGCTCGAGGCGATAGCCGGCGGCGCGGCCGGCGGGCGCCAGCGCATCCTGCCAGCGCTCGTCCTGCCAGCGGACCGACGGGTGCACCGGCCCGCGGGTCCAGGCCAGGCCGTGGCGCTGGGTGCGGCGGGTCACGTCCAGGGGATCGTCGTCGTCGCGGGCGGCGGCGGCCAAGAGGCGATGGTCGCCCTCGGCGCCGCCCAGGACCCAGCGCCCCTGCAGGCGCCCCCGCTCGGCGCGGATCGAGCCGCCGTGCCGCAGCGTGCCGCCCTCGGCGGCCAGGTCCACCGCGCGCCGGTCGCGGCCCAGGTGCCAGGCCAGGTCGGCGCGGCCCTCGCGCTCGCCCTCGTCCAGGAAGCCCGCGCGGCGCGCGCGGTCGGCCAGGCCCCAGTCGTCGTAGGCGAACACCGTGCGGTGCACCTGGAAGCCCGAGAAGGTGTGCGAGCGCGAGAGGTACCGTGCGCTCGCCTCGGCCTCGCCCCAGCCCACGGCGCGGCGCGGCAGGGCCGCTTCCAGGGCCAGGGCCTGACCCTCGTTGTCGCCGTCGTCCAGGTCCGACAGCACGTTGCGGTCGAGCTGCGAGACATCCCACTCGGCGCGCACGTGGGCGGCCGTGGTGTCGCCCAGGGCCGTGCGCATGGTCATGACGCTGTGCGATTCGGGAAGGTCGAGCGGACGTCCCAGGCGGTAGGCGCCCAGGCCGTCGCCGCGGTGCACGTACACCGCGACGCCGGTCTCGGTCAGGCGGTCCAGGTCGTAGTCGCCCAGCCCGGGCCCCACGTAGTAGGCCGTGAGGTCCCAGTCGCCCCCGGCCGGCTGGAACACGTAGATCGTCTTGCCCCCGTCCACCGCCTGGTCGTAGTGCCCCTGCCCCGGCGCCGTCGCCACGGCGCCCGAAGCGACGGCCTGCGACGCGTCGTCCCCGGCCGCACGCAGGATGGCCTCGTCGTCGGGCCCCAGTTCGCCGGTGCGCAGCCGTCGGGGATCGTCCTTCTCGCGGATGATGCGCACGTCGAACGCGCCCTCGAGCCCCGCCACCGGCAGCGCGCCCGACGCGCCGGCGCCGCCGCCGACCACGGTGCGGCCGTAGGGCCCTTCGCCCTCCTCGAACTCGACGACGATGGTGGACTCGGCAGTGATCAGGCGGCGGTAGGTGAAGGTGACCGTGCCACGCACGTAGTCGATGACGTAGTCGCGCTCGGCGCCGCGCACCATGGGCTGGCCGTCGAGGGTCACGCGCTCGCTGCCGGCGACCACGAACAGGTTGGTGCCCGCCGAGCCGCCGCCCAGGTAGTACGGGCCCTGGTTGGCTTCCTGGCCGCGGATCTGTAGGGTGCGGTAGCGGCCGCGGGGCGAACCGGCGAGGATCTCGGCCCTGGCCGGGCCGGGGGTGGCCTCGACCGAGATGCCCTGCAGCTTGCGCCGGTAGTCGCCGTACTCGCTGCCGCGCCGCTCGGCCACGAAGTCGCCCAGCACCGCGGTCCAGGTGCGCGACTTGAGCTCGACGAAGACCTTGTCCACGTCGCGCAGCTCCTCGGTGTTGCCCTCGGGCACCACCGGCAGGTTGTCGTCGGACAGGAAGGCGCGCACGGCGATGTCGCGGGTCAGCTGGCCGGTCAGCGACAGGCGCAGGTTCTGGTCCACGGTCAGCTCGCGCTGCGAGCCCTGGGACACCTGCACGGTCTTGCTGCCACTGATGCGCAGGTTGTCCGCGCGCCAGGTCTCGGCCTCGTCGGGTGTCGCGAACAACGGCACGCCGGTCGCGGCGTCGCGCGCCGGCGCCGCGGTCACCGGGCGCAGGTCGCGCCGCACGGCCACGGGCACGGGCAGGAACCGGTAGCGGACCACGACCACGGCGCCGCCGACCTCGTCCTCCGCCGCCTCGCGCCAGGGCCGCAGCGGCACCACGGCGCCCGCGCGGCTGCGCACCTTGAAGTCGAGGTCCGGGCGCCAGGGCTCGCCGTCCACCGAGACCTTCACCGAGGCGGCATCCACGAAACCGTGGGCGAGGGACACCGCGCCCGTCGTCCCGGTCACCAGGTGGAACTCGGTCTCCTGCAGGTATCCGGCCAGGGCGCTGTCGGCGGGCGCGGTGCCGTCATCGGCCGCCGCAGCGGACGCCAGCAGCAGCAGCGCCAGCAACGCGGCCAGGGCCGGCGCGGTCCGCCCCGGCACCGGCCCGGCGATGCGCGCCGCGCGGGCGGCCATCACTCGTAGATGATGCGATAGATCAGGATGGCCGAGCGCGCCCGGTCGGTGACCGCCAGCAGGTCGCCCGGGCCCACGGCCACGTCCACCGGCACCTTGGGCATGGCCTGCAGCCCGAAGTCCGGGCCGGCCGACAGCGTCGGGCGCAGGCGCGCATCCAGCACGTGGATCGAGCCGCTGCCCATGTCCGCGATGAAGATGTTGCCCTTGCGGTCGACCGCCAGGCCCTGGGGCGCCACGAACGGGTTGTCCTTGGTGAAGTCGCCGCCCACTGTGCGCTCGAAGAAGCCGAGGCGGCCATAGACGGACAGGCGCCGGTTGGCGCGGTCGGCCACCACGAAGCTGCCGTCGGGCAGGAAGGCCAGGCCGCTGGGATCGCGCAGCTGGTCGCTGCCGGCGCCGGGTCCGCCCACGCGCATGGACAGGTCCAGGAACGCGTCCAGCAGCAGCACCTGCTGCTCGCTGACGTCGGTGACCACCATGCGGCCGTCGCGGTCCAGGGCGAAGGCCGAGACCTGGGTGCGCACGGTCGGATCGACGCGGCGCAGATCCACAACCTGGTCGCGGTAGGCGCCGCCGAGGTCGAAGCGGTACACGGCGTTGCTGCCGCTGTCCAGGACCAGCACCTTGAAGCCGTCCACCACGGCGTCCACCGGGCGGTAGGGCCGCACGCCGGGCACGTCGAACTCGTACCACTGCAGGTCGCCCGGATCGAGCCCCCACACCTTGCCGCGCTGCTCGTCGCACACGACCAGCGTGCCTTCGTCGGTGAACATGCAGCCGGCCAGGCCGTCGAGCGGGTAGTAGACCGCCGACGGCACGTTCTCCCAGGCGCGCACGAACTCGAGGGCGACCACCGTCGCGCCGGGGCGACCGGACTCGCCGCCGGCCGTTGCCGCGCCGGAATCGGAGGCCGGGCCGGCGGCCGCCGGCCGTTCGGCCTGCACCGACGGGGGCGCCGCTGCGCAGCCCGCCACCAGGGCCAGGCCCAGCATCAGCACCGCAGCCGCGGCCGCGACCGGCACCGGGCGGCGCACCATCAGAAGCTCCTGCTGAACACGGCGTGGGCGCCGGGGTCGGTGAACGACGGGTCCACGCCCACGGCCAGGTTCATCCCCAGCACGTTGGCCTGCACCTCGCCGGTGTGCGAGCCGGCATTGCGCACCGCGTCGTACACCGACACGGCGCGGTTGACCACCGCGAACAGGATCATGAAGTCGCGCCGGTCGTACGCCGCGTTGCCGTCGGCGCGCAGCTTCTGGAAGTTGTACTTGCGGTCCTCGTTCACCCACTGCCAGGTGTCGCCGGGGGCGAAGGGATCGGGCAGGGGCTCGCCCGTGGCGCGGGCCTCGCGGCGCAGGTAGTCCTCGTACCGGTCGCTGTCCATGTAGCGGCCCACGGCCTGCCACCAGCTCTCGGGATGGCTGCCCCGGGCCTGGGCGTAGATGCCGGCGTATTCCCGCGCCGACTCCATGTTGTTGTCGCCCTGCTTGTCGAAGACGATCCAGGCGGTCCAGATGCCCGCCTCGATGCCCGCCATGACGTAGGCCTTCGACTTCTGGCCGTTGTAGTACTGGCCCGCGCCCGGCAGCACCAGCGACAGGAGGCCGGCCTTGACCTTCTCGCCGCTGATCCCGCCGCCGGAATCGTCCTCGCCCGGCCGGGGCGCCAGGCCGCCGCTGCCGATCTCCGGCTGGTTGCCCAGGCCCTGGCCGCCGACCTGCTGCAGGTCCAGGCCCAGGAAGTCCTTGGCCTGCCACGAGCCCGAGGCCGCCGTGCCCATGACCTCGCGCTCGGCCGAGTCCAGCGGGCCGCCGCCCGCCGTCGCCTCGCCGGCCGCGAGGGCCACGGCCATCGCCAGCGCCGCCGCCGTGAGCCTGTCCGTCCGCATCATCGCCATCGTCTCGGGCCTCCCCTGTTGCCGAGGTTGGGTCGCTGTTCGCGCTAGAAGCTCACCGACGCCTGCACGCGCCCGCTGTACGGGCCCTGCGGCACCGCGGCCACGTCGATGCGGTGGCCGGCCACCGCCATGCCGTCGTCGCCGCCGCCGAGCAGGCCGTTCAGCCAGGCGGTCTGCAGCACCGAGAACACGCGCAGGCCGATGTTCACGTACAGCCAGCGGTCGCGGGTCTGGTAGGCGTCGTTGGCCGCGGCGCGCATGTCGCGGTAGATCTCGCGGTTCTTCGAGACCCAGGGCTGGCGCAGGTCACTGATGGGATTGCTCGCGTCCGGCGTGTAGCCGTAGAGGTCGGCGTTGGCGCGCGGGTTCAGGTAGTCGTCCCAGCCGAAGATGAACTGGTCCCACTTGCCCAGGTTCTCGTAGTACTCGCGGCGGTCGGCCTCGACGGTCACGTACAGCGGCAGGTTGCCCAGGTCCTCCGGGCCGGTCATGTCCGGCACGGTGGGAAAGTAGTAGGCACCCTCGCCATACAGTTCGTTGTAGTCGGGATCGCCCGGGTCCAGGCCCGACGCGTAGGCCTTCCACAGCTTGGCGTCGCTGTAGTGGGCGTCGGCGAAGGCGTAGTACTCGTCCGAGAGATCCTTGCCGTCCTGGTGGTACTTGGCCACGCGGGTCCAGGCGAAGATGTCGACGGCCATCATGAGATAGCCGCGCTTGT
>DAOPJF010000167.1:0-6045 GCA_035399525.1 Candidatus Krumholzibacteriia bacterium
CAGGCCGTTGTCCGCCAGCAGGCCGACCCGGTCGCCGGGCTCGAGCCCGCGGTCGACGAGCAGGTGCGCCGTGCGGTTGGCCTGCTCCTCGATCTCGGCCCAGGTCCAGCGGCGGTCGCCATGCACCAGCGCCGGCGCGTCGCCGCGCCGGTCGGCCGACTGTTCGAGCAGGCCGTGGACCAGGACCGGGAGCTCGCCCACGTCCGCGACCTAGGCAGCCTGCTTGCGGCCGATGAAGCCGACGAGGTTGGCCACCGAGTCGAGGTTCTCGGGCACGAGCTCCTCGTCGGCCACCTTCACGCCGAACTCCTGTTCCAGGAAGGCCACGAGTTCCATGACGCCCACCGAGTCGATGATGCCGCCGTCCAGCAGCGACATGGTGTCGTCCGCCAGGGGCTCGGCGTCGCCGAACAGGAAGTTCTCGATGATGTAGGCGCGCACCTTGTCGCGTGCGGACATGCTGCTGTCTCCCCCTCCGCCCCGCGGGGCGGCTCCGTGGTCCTAGTTGCCGGGCCCGGACCGCCAGGCGAGCTCGCCCGGGGCCAGCACCAGGCCGGCCAGGCGGTCGTCGAAGCCGGATCCGAAATCCCGCTCGAGGATGCGGCCGCTCAGGGCCGCCGTGAAGGCCATGTTGTCGCGGACGCTGGCCAGCCGGCCGGCCTCCCACTTGCGCACCAGGGCCCCGATGCGCCCGGAATGCCACAGGCTGTCCGGGTCGTCGCCCAGGAACGCGGCGACCAGCTCGCGGCCCGCCGGCGTGGCGAAGCTCGCCGCATCCGGCGCCCGGTAGGGCTGCTTCGGCCGCTGAAGGATATCCGGCGGCAGCAGATCCGCAACCCCGTGCTTCAAGATCGCCTTTTCCGTGAGCGACTCAAGCTTGATCGAGGCGGGGATGGTCCCGGCGAAATCGGCCAGCCGGTGGTCCAGGAACGGGAACCGCCCCTCGACCGAGTGCCCCATGAGCATGCGGTCGCCCTGGGAGCTGAGCAGGTAGCCCGCCAGGAAGGTGGTCATCTCGACGTACTGGGCCCGGGCGACGGTGCCCCAGCCGGCGAACCCGTCCGGCAGGCCGGCCACCAGGCGGGCCTCGGCGGCAGCCGCCGCCGCATCGCCGGGATCCTGCAGCAGGGCCGCCACGCCCCGGGTGTTGGCCCAGCGCGGCCGGTGGCTGTAGAAGGGGTCGGCCGTGTCCTCGAGCCCCTGGCCGTAGAACTGGCGCAGGAACTCGGGCGGCGACTGCTTCAGGTAGGGATAGAGCCGGGTCAGCAGGCCGGCCCGGCGGCGCTCGCCCGGGCGGCGGGCCCAGAACGCCCGCACCTTCGCCTCGCGGAAGATGTTGTAGCCGGCGAACACCTCGTCGGCGCCCTCGCCCGTCAACACCACCTTGAAATGCTCGCTGCGGGCGAGGCCCGACAGGGCGTGCAGCGGCGCGGGCGCCGTGCGCAGGATCGGCGTCTCGCTCAGCCACACCACGTCGCGGAAGCGCGCGGCGATGTCCTGCCCGTCCACCGTCACCGTCACGTGCTCGGTGCCGATGTGCGCGGCCATGCGGTGCTGCCACGCGGTCTCGTCGAAGGCCGGGTCGGTGAAGCCCACCGAGAAGGTCTTCAGCCGGTGGCTGGTGTAGTGGTGGATGAGCGCGGCGGTCGTCGACGAGTCGAGCCCGCCGGACAGGTAGGCGCCCACCGGCACGTCGGCGCGCAGGCGGATCACCGCGGCGTCGACCAGGCGCTCGCGCAGCTCGGCGCCGATGCGCGCCTTCTCCTGCGCGTCCACCCGGCGCCGGTCCTCGGCCGCCGGCAGGAAGGTCGGATGCCAGTAGCGGCGCAGCCTCAGGCGCGACGGCAGCGGCGCCTCGGGCGCCGGGCCGCGCGGGTCGGCCTCGAGCACCGCGACATGGCCGGGCGGGATCTGCGCCACGCCGACGAACGCCGTGCGGGGCGGCACCGTGACCCAGAAGTGGGTGACCTCGGCCAGCCCCGCCGGATCGACCGCGGGCGCGAAGCCCGGGTAGGCGCGCAGGGCCTTGATCTCCGAGCCGAACAGCAGCAGCCCCCGGTGCTCGGCCACGTACAGCGGCCGGATGCCGAACCGGTCGCGGGCCAGCAGCAGGCGGTTCCGGCGCCGGTCGCGGATGGCGAAGGCGAACTGCCCCACGAAGCGCTCGACGCAGGCGTCGCCCCACTCCTCGTAGGCGTGGACGATGACCTCGGTGTCGCTGCGCGTGCGCAGCACGTGGCCCTTGGCCTCGAGCTCGGCCGCCAGCTCGATGTAGTTGAAGATCTCGCCGTTGAAGGTGATCCAGACCGAGCCGTCCTCGTTGCAGAGCGGCTGCTGCCCCGTCTCGAGGTCGATGATGCTCAGGCGGGCGTGGCCGAGGAAGACCGCGTCGTCGCGCCAGGCGCCGAACTCGTCGGGGCCGCGGTGGCGCATGACGCCGATCATCCGCTCGGGGGTGCCGTCGGGCAGGGACAGGGTCCCGTCGAGGGCGGCAACGCCGCAGATCCCGCACATGGGCAGGGGCTTCCTTCCGTCCCGGGACAGGGACGCAATCGGGTGGTGGAGAAAAACCGGGCACGCCCGGCCGACCGACATGATAGTGTAACCGCACCCCGCACCTTGGCAACCCGTTCCCCGTGATGGAGGTATCGACCGTGCGTCCGATGCTCGTGCTTGCCGCGGCCCTCCTGCTGGCCCTGCCGGCCCTGGCCGCCCCCGCCGCCCCCGCGCCCGCCCGCACCCATGACATCGTGCCGGAGGACTACTTCGGGCTCATCTCCCTGGGCAACCTGGCCCTCTCGCCCGACGGCGCCTGGATCGCCTATACCGAGACGCGCTGGGACGACGAGGGCGACGGCCGCGGCACCGACCTGTGGGTCACCGCCCGCAAGGGCGGCGAGCGCCGCCGCCTGACCTTCGACGGCATGGGCGTCGGCGGCGTCGCCTGGAGTCCGGACAGCCGGGACATCTGGTTCCTGGCCCGGGACGACGCCGGCCGCGAGAACCCGCCGCGGGACGGCTCGCGCCAGGTGTGGCGCGTGGCGGCCGCCGGCGGCGAGCCGGTGCCCGTCACCCGGGTCAAGGACGGCGTGCTGGGCTTCGCGCTGGCGCCCGACGGTGCGGCCGTCTACTACCGCGTGGCCGAGGACAAGAGCGACGACGAGTGGAAGACGATGCGCAAGGAGTACGCCAAGCTCGAGTACGGCCACGGCGAGCGCACGCTGCACGCCATCCGCCGCCTCGACCTGGTGGGCTGGCGCGACGACGAGGTGCTGCCCGCCGAGCGCGTCCTGTGGGACATGGCGTTGTCGCCGGACGGCAAGCGCCTGGCGATGATCGTCACCGACGACAACGAGCTCATCCACCGCGAGGGCTGGTCGCGGGTCGAGGTGGCCGACCTGGCCACCGGGCAGGTCACGACCGTGACGGCCGAGGGCTGGCGCGCCGACCACCCGTCGCCCTTCGGCTGGCTCGAGGACCTGGCCTGGTCGGCCGACGGCAAGGCCCTGGCGTTCAGCGTCGGCTACGACGGCTACTCTTCGCGCATCTTCGCGGCCGAGGACCGCGGCGACGGCTGGAGCCTGTGGACGGTGTCGCGTCCCGATCCGGTCACCTATGACGGCGGCCTGGGCTGGCGCGGCGCGGGCCGCACGCTCTGCTACCGGGGCGAGAGCATGGCCCGCGTGCGCGTGCACCAGGTGGCCGACGTGAAGGCCGGCGGCCAGGGCGCGACCTCGGTGGTCGCCGACGGTGACGGCGTCGTGGGCTCCTACGCCTTCGACGAGGCCGGCCGCAGCCTCGTGGTCATCCTCGAGACCATCACGGCCATGAACGACCTCTACAACGTCGAGAAGGCTTCGGTGCTCACGCGCCTGACCAACGTGAACCCGCAGGTGGACACCTGGAAGCTGCCGCAGATCCGCCACGTGAGCTGGACTGGCGGCGACGGCGACACGGTGTACGGCATCCTCGAGCTGCCGTCGGGCTGGAAGGAGGGCGACGGTCCGCTGCCCGCGGTGGTCGAACTGCACGGCGGCCCCACCAGCAGCACGAAGCACCGCCTGCGCCTGTGGATCTACGGCCGCGCGCTGTTCCCGGCCAAGGGCTGCGCGCTGCTGAGCCCCAACTACCACGGCTCGACGGGCTACGGCGATGCGTTCCTGGAGAAGCTGATCGGGCGCGAGAACGAGATCGACGTGGCCGACATCGCCGCCGGCACGCGGTGGCTCATCGACCAGGGCTACGCCCAGGCCGGGCGCATCGGCGTCATGGGCTGGAGCAACGGCGGCTACCTGACCAACTGCATGATCGCCGCCGAGCCCGACCTGTACGCCGCCGCCAGCAGCGGCGCGGGCGTGCTGGACATGGTCATCCAGTGGGGCACCGAGGACACGCCGGGCCACGTCATCAACTTCGTGGGCGGCCTGCCCTGGCAGCAGCCGAACCACTACCAGGCGGCCTCGCCCCTCTACCACCTGGACCGGGTCAGGACGCCGACCATCATCCACGTGGGCGGCAACGATCCCCGGGTGCCGCCGGCCCACAGCAAGGCGCTGTACCGCGCCCTGAGCCAGTACCTGCACGTGCCCACCCAGCTGGTGGTGTACCCCGGCGAGCCCCACGGTCTGACCAAGCGCACCAACCGCCTGGCCAAGATGGAATGGGACCTCGCCTGGTTCGGGAAGTACCTGAAACTGGACGCGGACGCGGAGCCGACGGCCGGCGCATCCAAGTAGGAATCATTCCGTAACCTGCCGCGACGGCCGGGGCCCTGCGCCCCGGCCGTCGTCGCAAATGCCGCCTAGTCCTACCGTTGCACTATGTTATTTATTTCACGAATCCTGTTAAAAGATTATTGACCACGATCGATCACCCCGTTATGGTTGGCCCCGGTCAATAAACGTTTACTCTCCCGGAGGTCTCCCATGCGGCGCTTCCTCCTGCTTTCGGCCCTGGCGGCGGCCCTCCTGGCCTGGCCGGCCCTGGCCGCCGAGCACCTGGCCTCGTTCACCATCCCCCAGGATGCCACCTACGTCGGATCGGCCGCCTGCGTCGAGTGTCATGACACCGTGGCCGCGGCCTACGCCGTGTCGCCCCACGGTCCGGACGCCGGCCATGCCGCGCCCGGAACCGGTGCGATCGCCTGCGAGGCCTGCCACGGCCCCGGCAGCCTGCACGTGGCCGGCGGCGGCGACGGGTTCATCCTCGGCGCCGCGGACCTCGCGGGCCTGGATGCCGACGGCCAGTCGGCCCTGTGCACCCAGTGCCACGCGACGCAGGGCGCCGCCTGGCATGCCGGCCCGCACGGCGGAGCCGATCTCGGCTGCGCCGCCTGCCATGCCGACCAGGTGCACTTCGCGGTGGCCGCCCGGCCCGCGCGCGATTTCCGCAACCCGAGCGAGTTCTGCCTGCAGTGCCACGCCGACCAGGCCTCGGCGTTCCGCCTGCCGTTCCGCCACCGGGCCCTCGAAGGCCAGGTCGTGTGCACGGACTGCCACGATCCCCACGCGTCGGCGGACGACGGCCCCGAAGGCGCCAACGCCGCGTGCCTGCGCTGCCACGCCGAGATGGCCGGGCCCTTCGTCTTCGAGCACGACGGCGCCTCGGGCGAGGACTGCACCACCTGCCACCGCCCCCACGGCTCGAACCACGACAAGCTGCTGGTGCAGGACGGCAACGCGCTGTGCCTGCAGTGCCACTTCGGCAGCGGCTTCAGCGGCGACGACAACTGGTCCATCGGCGGCACGGCCCACGGTTCGCTGCTGGCGAACGAGGCCCGCTGCTACGACTGCCATATCGACGTCCACGGCTCGAACGTCTCGCCGACGTTCCGGAACCAGTAGGGGAGGCCGGCCATGAACCGATCCATGCTTCGCATCGTGATCCTCGCCGGCGTGCTGGCGGCCTGGACGGCCGGCGCCGCGGCGGACGACCTGCCCGCGCAGGCGCAGCGCATCTGGGCCCCGACCGCAGACGCCGTCGGCACCGACAACCAGGTCACCGGCTCGGTGCAGGTGCTCGACGGCCACGGCAGCGAGGCCAAGG
>DAOPJF010000168.1:0-6036 GCA_035399525.1 Candidatus Krumholzibacteriia bacterium
CAACCTGCCCGAGGGGCTGGTGGGGATGCCCCAGCTGCGGAACTGGCTGATCCTGGACATGGGCGACGACGTCCCCATGAAGTGGTTCCAGTCCCTGGACCGCGGCGACTTCGGTTTCCCGGTCACCCAGCCCTGGTTCTTCCACGACGACTACGAGGTCGGCGTACCCCGGAACGTCCAGGAGCGGATGCGCACCGCCCGGGTCGAGGACCTGACCACCCTGATCATCACCACGATCCATCCCGGGGGCGAGCGCGTCACCGGTAACCTGTTGGCTCCCTTGGTGATCGACTCCGAGACCCGCCGCGGCGCCCAGCTGACCCTGGACGACGGCCGGTACACCATGCGCCAGGAGATCAACTACATGAAATTTGGCCTTGCCGTGCAGTCGGATGCGTCGGACAATGCGCCGGCGGACGCTCCGGCGGCCCGCGCCCTGGCGGGCGCAGGGTCGGAGGCGGCGTCGCCGACGCCTGAGCCTGCTGGCGTCTAGGAACAGGACCGGACGCCGCGTCCCGCGGGGCGCGCCGCCGGCACCGGACAGGGAGGTCCCGTGCTCATACTCAGCCGCAAGCGCAACGAGAAGATCATGATCGGCGACGAGATCTCGATCATGATCGTCGACATCCGGGGCGACCAGGTGCAGATCGGCATCGATGCACCCCGGTCGATTCCCGTGCACCGGCACGAGATCTACGAGGAGATCAAGAGCACGACCCTGGGCGCGGCCGCCTCGGAACCGGCGGACGTGGAGAAGCTGCGGCGGAAGCTGCGCAAGGACGATCCCACGCAGGGCTAGGACGCGACACGACGCGAGGAAACGGGAAGAGGGCCGGGTGACCGGCCCTCTTCCTTGCGTTGTGCAGGCGGGCCCGGGGGCCCGCTCAGGCCCGGTAGCCGGGGTTCTCGGGGACGAAGCCGGGGCCGTAGGCCCGCGTAGGCTGGGCGCCCATCCGGGCGTGGTAGGCCTGGCCGGCCAGGGCGAAGACCTCGGCGGCCTTGTCCTGCAGGTCGTGGTCGCGGCGCTGCAGTTCGACCAGCAGGTCGCGGCAGGCGGCCTGCTCGGCGGCGTCGGCCGCCCGGTGCCGGTTCTCGAACCGCACCATGGCGTCGGCCCGGCGGACGAGCAGGGCCTCGCACAGGCTGAAATCCTCGCAGGCGAGGGCGTCGTGGAGTTCCCGGGTCAGGCTGATGGCGGTGGTGCAGGCATGTTCCAGGTTCACGTTCACACCGTCAGGGAAAGGGTGCTGCGATCGGCGTAGTCCCGGACGTGGCCGGGGTTCGCCGACGGCGTTGCATTTCCCGCGCCAGAAGCGGCCGCCTCGAGCGTCCGCGTGCCGGCGCCCGTAGCCACGCTGCGCCAGGCGTCGGCCAGGGGCGCGAGCACCTTCACGCAGTCGGCGACCAGCTGGGGCGTCGGGTCGGTGAGCAGGACCAGGTGCTGCCGGAACAGCCAGTCGTAGATGCTCTCGAGGTTGGCGGCCACGTCGCCGCCCACGTCGTGGTTCAGGGCCTTGCGCAGTTCGCCCACGATGGCCTGCGAGTGGATCACCAGCCGGTTCACCTCGCGGCGGTCGCCGGCGGCCAGGGCGTCCCCGGCCTGCTCGAGGTCCCGGACCGTGCGCTCGTAGAGCTTCACGATGATCTTCTCGGGGGACATCGTCCCGATGTCCGTTTCGCGGTAGCGCTGCATCCCGTTGCCGTAGTACATGCCGTCGTTCCGTTCGTTGCGGTTGACCCGATCACCGGAAGACCATGGAAGAGAGGTAGTTGCCCTGCGCCTGCAGCTGCGACACCATCATCTCCATGGCCGTGAACTTGCGCTCGAGCGTCGTCTTGTAGCTTTCCGCGCTGCGCTCGTAGCGGGCGATCGTGTCGTCCGCGTTGTCGACCTTGTCGTTGAGCAGGTCGATGGACGTCTTGAAGATGCCCTCGCTGCTGTCGGTCAGGGTGTCGATCAGCCCGTCGACCAGGCCCATCTTGCCCTCGTTGCCCTCGCGGTCGATGAACAGGTCTCGCACCGCGCCGAAGCTCGCGGACAGCTTCTCGGAGAACTTGTCCTCGTCGAACTCCAGCTGGCGGCCCTCGCCGCGGGTGATGCCGATCAGCGAGAAGGTGCCGATCGAGCCGAGGCCGCCCTGCAGCGTGGAGGAGAACATGTTCTCCACCTGCGAGGCCACCGTGCGCAGGGTCGGGTTGTCGCGCAGGCTGCCGTCGGCCTTGGACTGGTCGGTGATGAAGCCGAAGACGTCGTTGTAGGCGTCGACCATGCCCTTGACCAGCTCGGCGATGCCCTCGTTGTCCCGGGCCACGTCGACGTAGATGTCCTCGCCGGGCGCGGCGTCCCGCAGGTCCAGCGTCAGGCCGCTGATGGCGTCCTCGATGCTGTTGCCGGTGGCGGTGACCGCGATGCCGTCGATGGTGATGTGGGCGTCGTCGGCCGCGGTCGAGTTGGTGAACGTGGGGGTGACGCCGCCCGTCAACCCGCTGAAGTCGGCGGTGAAGCCGCCCGCGGTGCCGGCCTCGGTGCCCGACAGGACGATACGGTAGCCGCCGGTCGCGTTGCCGTCGTAGAGCAGCGAGGCGCCGACGCCCTCGACGTTGTCGTTGATCTGGTTGACCAGGCTCTCGATGCTGTTGTAGCCCACCAGGTCGAGGTTCGTGGTCTCGCCGTTGACGGTGAACGACACGCGGCCCGAGCCCACCGAATCGAGGCGGGAATCGAAGGCCTGCGACATGTCCTTCTGGGCCACGGCGCGCGAGGTGACCTGGATCTTGTAGCTGCCGGGGGCGGCGGTGCTGCCGGCGGAGACCTGCAGCACGTCCTCGTTGCTCGAGGACGCCTTCAGGGCGCTGAACTCGTTGGCGGTGTCGAGCTTCTTGGCCGCCTCCTGGAGGGCGGCGAGCTTCGACTTGAAGGTGCCCAGCGCGCTGATCTGGGCCTGGAAGCCCTTCTTGCGCTCCTCGAGGCGGTAGATGGGCTGCTTCTTGATCTCAAGCAGCTGGGACACGATCGAGGACGTGTCCATGCCCGTGGCGAGTCCGCCGAACTGGATGGCGCTCATGGTCCGCTCCCTGGCAAGCGCGCTGTCCTTGCGCTGCGTTCAGGCCCGCCCGATCCGTCACGTGGCCTCGTCGACAACCATGCCGACGAGATCGTCCATTCTCTGGTGCAGGTTTAGCAATTTCTCGGGGGGGTACTGCTTGACCACCTCCCCGTCCGCGTTCTTGATCTTGATGATCATCCGGCCGGACGAGGAGTCCTCCTCGAAGGCCACCCGGTAGGGCTGGGGCCGCACCTTCTCCAGGGCCTGGCTCAGCTTGGCCAGGGCCTCGTCCAGGTCCTTGCGCACCTGGTCGGGCTCGGGCGCCGGCGGCGGCTCGAGGTGGGGGCGGGGGGCCGTCTCGTTCCGGGCCTGGGGGGCCGGAGCGCCGGCGGCGGGGTTCGTCAGGGGCCGGACCTCGGGCCCGGCCACGGCGGTGATGGTAACCATGGTGTCACCTCACGGCTGGGGGTCGGGGCCCCGCCCGGAGGCGGGGCCCCTGGTCCCGGGCTAGCCCAGGAGGGAGAGCGCCAGGCCCGACGACATGTTCGCCTGGGCCAGGATCGACACGCCCGCCTGCTGCAGGATCTGGTTCGAGGTCATCACCGAGGTCTCCTTGGCGACGTCCACGTCCCGGATGCGGCTGTTGGCAGCCGAGAGGTTCTCGGCGGTCATCCCGATGTTGCGGATCGACGACTCGAGGCGGTTCTGGATCGAACCGAAGTCCGAGCGCTTGCTCGACACGGTCGCGATCGCGTCATCGATCTCGCCGATGGCGCTCTGCGCGTTGGTCGAGGTGTCGATGCCGGTGGTCGTGCCCAGGGTCGCCGAATCCATGTTGTCGCTCAGGTCCACCGCGACGCGGTCGGTCGTGGCCGAGCCGATGCCCACCTGGATGTCGACGGTCGTGCCGGTGCCGTCCAGCAGCTTGACGCCGTTGAACTCGGTGGCGTCGGAGATGCGGTCGATCTCGTCGGTCAGCGCCGTGTACTCCGAGTCCAGGTACGTGCGCTCGGAGTCGCTCAGCGTGCCGTTCAGCGACTGCTCGGCCAGCTCCTTCATGCGGACGAGGATGTTCGACACCTCGTCCAGCGCACCTTCACCCGTCTGCACCAGCGAGACGCCATCGGCAGCGTTGCGGCTGGCCTGGTCCAGGGCGCGGATGTCGGCCTTCAAGCCCTCGGAGATGGCCAGGCCGGCAGCGTCGTCACCGGCGCGGTTGATCCGCAGACCGGAGCTCAGCTTCTCCATGCTCTTCTGGAAACGCGTGGTGGTGTTGTACAGGTGCCGCTGGGTGTTGATCGAACCGATGTTGGTGTTAATCCTGATACCCATTGTGTTTCCTCCCTGAATGGGCTTGGGGTCGACTGCTTCCTTCCGGGGATTCCGGCGCTCGTCCTTGAGCAGGAAGCCTGGGAACATGGCCGGGCGGCTCAGTCCGCCGGGCGGCTGGTGCGGGGATCAGGACGTGGAGGGGGGAGGTCGGCCCGCCGTTGCCGGCCGGGGCCCGGGATCCGGGGCGGGCTCGCTCACCCGCCGGGGATGCCCGTCGTTCTCCTCCCTGAGAACGTCCTGGGCTCGTCCGCACCGTCTCCGGTTCCATTCCCTCGCCGCGGATGTCCCTATCCGGGGTCGGGCGGAGACGCGTTACGTGATGAGGAATCGACGGGCACCGGGAGGTCTTTAGGGGAATTCCTGGAAATGATTCGAAAAATTCGGCGGGTGCCCCCGGCGGCCCCGTGGGGGGCCGCCGGAGGCCGGCAAGTCGCGAAGTCAGGCGCGGGGCTAGCCCTGCAGCAGGTTCAGGGCCAGCTGCGAGGACACGTTGGCCTGGGAGAGGATCGACACGCCCGCCTGCTGCAGGATCTGCAGGCTGGTCATGTTGGAGGTCTCCAGGGCCACGTCCACGTCGCGGATGCGGCTGTTGGCGGCGGCGAGGTTTTCCGCCGTCATCCCGATCGAGCGGATCGAGGTTTCCAGGCGGTTCTGCGCCGCGCCGAAGCCGGCGCGCAGCTGGCTCACCGTCCCGGTGGCCGCCTCGATGGTGGACATCAGGGCGCGCGCGGTGTCGCCGCCGTCGGACGGCGTCGCCAGCAGGGCCGTGCCGTTGAGGCCCAGCACCGTGGTGTCGATGGGGCTGGTCAGGTCGATGGACACGGCGCTCGTGTTCACGTCCGTGCCGATGCCCACCTGCACCTGCAGGCTGCCGGCGGTGCCGTCCAGCAGCTTGATGCCGTTGAACTCGGCCGTGGCGCTGATGCGGTCGACCTCGTTCAGCAGCTCCTGGTATTCCTGGTTCAGGTAGGTGCGCTCCTGGTCACCGAGGGTCTCGGTGGCGGCCTGCTCGGCCAGCTCGCGGATGCGCAGCAGGATGTTGTTCACCTCGTCCAGGGCGCCCTCGGCGACCTGCACGAGCGAGATGCCGTCGGCCGCGTTGCGGCTGGCCTGCTGCATGGCGCGGATGTCCGACTTCAGGCTCTCGCTGATGGCCAGGCCGGCCGCGTCGTCGCCCGAACGGTTGATGCGCATGCCCGAGCTCAGGCGCTCCATGCTCTTCTGGAACTTGGTGACGGTGTTGTACAGGTTGCGCTGCGCGTTCAGCGAGGCAACGTTGGTATTGACGCGAAGACCCATCGTGTTCCTCCATGCATCGGGCGGCGGTCCGGCTGCGGTTCCTGCAGCAGCCTCGCGCGTCCGCCACGCCTTGGTTTCCCTTTGCGACTTGCCCGCGGAACGGGGGGCGGGTTAGTCTCGCCGGCATCCTTGCCGCCTTCGACCACGCCGGGAGCGACCATGCAGATTGCCATCGCCGCCGCCGGGGACCACGCCCGGTTCCGCGAACTGGTCGATGCAGAGATCAGGCCAGATCGTGCAGAAAGCCATGCGTGGGACGATTTCCCTCTCATGCTGGACGCCGCAAACGCCGCCTGGACGCTGGTCGCGAAGGACGATAACGGCGTCCTGGCCGGCGGCATCGCCGCGCTAATCCGCT
>DAOPJF010000169.1:0-6026 GCA_035399525.1 Candidatus Krumholzibacteriia bacterium
CATCTGACTACGGATCAGAAGGTTGGGGGTTCGAATCCTCCTGGGCGTACCACCCGAAACGCAACAGAGGCGGCCTGCGCAAGCGGGCCGCTTCTGCTTTTGCGCCTTCCGCATCCGGAGGCGGCCCCGATCTTGCGAACGGTCCGGCGTCGGCGGGCGGGAACCCCGTGCGGCCGCGGGCGTAAACGGGCCCGCCGCCGCCGCTTTCCCGTGGGCCGCCACGGTGTTTTGACCTAGATTGGGGGCGACGGATCGTCCGGCCGGCGGCCGGATGACGCACGGGACCGCCCTGTCCGGAAGGATCCGCCCTTGACCAGATTCTCCCCGCGCCTGGCCGCCTTGGCCGTCCTGCTCGTGGTTGCCGGGTCGGCCGGCGCCGCGCCGCGCACCATCGGCCTGGACGAGATCCGCCCCGGCATGACCGGCTACGGTCTGACGGTGTTCGCCGGCAGCACCGTCGACACCTTCGCCGTGAAGGTGATCGGCGTGCAGCCCAACGTGCGGGTGCAGGGCAGCCTCATCCTGATCGAGGTGGCCGGCCACGGCCTCGAACTGTCGAGCATCGCCCAGGGCATGAGCGGCAGCCCCATCTTCCTGGACGACCGCCTGGCCGGGGCCCTGGCCTTCGGCTGGGGCGGCTCGCTCAAGCCCATTGCCGGCGTCACGCCCATCGGCGAGATGCTGGCCGTGCCCGCGGGCGTGGCGGCGGCCGGCGAGGGCGTTGCGGGGCGCGGCGGCCTGGACGGTCTCGTTCCCCCGGCGGACCCGCAGCTGGCGGAGGCCCTGGGCCTGCCCGCGGCGCCCGTGGGTGCGGCCGCGCAGGCGGCCCTGCCCGGCGGCTGGCCCGACGCGGCGGCGATGGCGGCGGCGCTGCTGCCCGGGGCCGTCGGCGAGGCCGGTCCCGCCTCGTGGATCTGCCGACCGGCTGCGGCCGGCGCGCCGTCGGGCGCGGTCGCGGCGCCGCAGGCCCTGGTGCCCGGTGGCGCCTGCGCGGTGCCCCTGGTGCTGGGCGATGCGCTGCTGGGCGCGGTCGGCACCGTGACCTGGGTCGAGGACGGCGACGTCTGGATCTTCGGGCATCCCTTCATGCAGCGCGGGCCCGTGGACCTGCCCCTGGCGGCGGCCGAGGTGTTGACGGTGCTGCCGAGCCGCGACATGTCGTTCAAGATGGGCGCCATCGGCCCGGTGGTGGGCGCGGTGCACCGCGACCAGCGCGCGGGCCTGCGGGGGCGCCTCGGCGCAACGGCGCCGCTGGTGCCGGTGGACGTGACCGTCGATGCGGGCGCGGGGACGAAGGGCTATGCGTTCCAGGTGGCGGACGATCCGCAGCTGCTGCCGGCGCTCGTGTTCTGGTCGGTGTACAACGCGCTGCTGGCCGGCGGCGACGACGCCAGCCTGCAGACCGTGCGCCTGCAGGCCGACACGCGCTGGGACGCGCCCGGGGCGCTGGGCCGCGACGGCCTGATGATCACCGCCGCGGGCGCGGGGCCTGGAGCGGCCGCGGGCCTGGGCGCGCAGCTGATGGCGCCGCTGCGCATCCTGATGAACAATCCCTACCAGGCGGCGCGTCTGAAGGGCGTGACGGTCAGCGTCACGACCGCACCGCGGCTGAGCGACGCGCGCATCACCGGCATCACGGGGCCGGCGCGGCTGCCGGCGGCCGGCGGCCCGGTGACCTGGGACGTGGAGATCGAACCGCGGCGGGGCGTGCGCGAGCGCGTGCCGGTCACGCTGGATGTGCCGGCGGGACTGGAGGACCAGCCCTACCGCGTGGTGGCCGCCAGCGCCTCCGAGCTCTTCGCCCTCGAGGGCCAGCGCGCGGCGGGCCTGTTCGATCCCGACGGGCTCGAACAGACGCTGCGCCTGCTGGACAGCCCGCGCGATCCCGGCACGCTGACGGTCATGGTGTTCGCGCCGGGCCGGGGCGTGGTGGTCGGCGGGCAGGAGCTGGCCTCGCTGCCGGGCAGCATCGCGCGCACCGTCAGGCGCGGCGTCGATGCCGACAACCGGACCCTCGCCGACGCCGTGGCCCGCAAGGACACGGCCACCGGCTGGCTGCTCGAGGGCCACGCGCTGCAGGACCTGCGCGCGGGGCGGGAACTCACACCCCAGACCGTGGAGAAGCGTCCATGATCCTGCGCCGTCCGACCCTGATGCCTGCCCTGGCCCTCGTGCTGGCGGCGGGGGCCGCCTGTGCGGGCCCGCTCTACTGGGACTGGCCGCGTGGCGAGTCCTTCACCGGTTGCGTGCTCGACGGTGCGGCCCTCGACGCGGCCGGTCGCGTGACCGCGGGCCTGGCGGCGGCGCCGCTGGGCGAACCCGGACCCGAGGTCGTCTGGTGCGCCGTTGCCGACGGGAAGGGCGGGTTCTACACCGGCAGCGGGCATGGTGGCGAGATCCGCCACGTCGACGCCGACGGCCGGGCGCGGACGCTGGTGCAGCTGGAGGCCGCCGAGGTGTTCAGCCTGCTGCCCCGCAGCGGCGGCGGCGTGCTGGCCGGTTGCGGCCCCGAGGGTGAACTGGTCCAGGTCGGTGCGGACGGCGCCCCCCGGGCGTTGGGGCGCGTGCCCGGCGGCTACGTTTGGGCGCTGCTCGAGGGCGCGGACGGCACGGTGTGGGCGGCCACCGGCAGCCCGGCGCAGGTCTGGCGGCTGGGCAACGACGGCGCCTTCGCCTTGGCGGTGGACCTGCCGGCGCAGAACGCGCTGGACCTGGCCTGGGACCGCGAAGGCCGCCTGCTGGTGGCGACGCAGGGACCGGGCCTGGTGTATCGGGTCGACCCGCGCCATCTGGACCGGCCCTCCCTGCTGATGGAGACCGAGCAGGGCGAGGCCCGGCAGTTCATCGCCGGTCCGGGCGGCGACCTGTACGTGCTCGCGCTCGAGTCGGGCGACGACGAGGAGAGCTCCGGGCGGCCGCGCGCGGGCGCCAACGGCAGCGGCAACGGCAACGGCGGCGGCAGCGGCGGCCTGATGCACGACCTGATGATCGATGTGGGTCCGCCGCCCGCGGCCCTGTACCGGCTGCGCGCCGACGGGCGCTGCGAGCCCTACTGGATCGGCGACAGCGACCTGATGATCGCCGCGTGGACCGAGCGCTGGGGCTGGCTGGGCGGTGCGGTGCGCGACGAGGATCACCAGCGTGCCGGCGTGCTGCAGTTGACGCCCCCGGCGGGCATGCAGCCGCTGGCGGGCTGGGCGGGCGGCGACGTGATGTTCCTGCTGCCGGATCCGGCCCGCGGTCGCGTGGTGGCCTGCGAGGCCCATCCCGGCGGCCTGACCATGCTGAGCGAGGCGAAGTCGGCCGCACGGTCGGCGCTGAGCCGGCCCGTCGATGCCGGTCGCAGCGTGGCCTGGGGGCGCCTGCGCTGGGACGGCGACACGGCCGCCGGCACGCCGCGCTGGTCGGTGCGCACGGGCAATCGGGCCGAACCGGACGTCGACTGGTCCGACTGGATCGAGCTGGGGACAGGAAACGACCTGGCCATCGCCGCCCCGGCCGGCCGCTACCTGCAGTGGCGCGTCACCTTCCCGGCCGCGGCAGCGGCGGGAGCCTGCGCCGTCGATGCGGTGTCGGTCAGCGCCTGGCGCGACAACCTGCCGCCGGCCGTCGCCGCGTTCGGCCAGGAGCAGGTGGGGGACATCCTCGCCGGCGGCCTGATGCCCCGCGGCGACAACGTGACGCAGGTGTTCAAGAGCGGCCTGCGCGCCGAGTACAGCCGCACCTCCGGCCGCGACCCGTCGGCGACGGACACGCGCGCCGCCGCGACGCGGGCCGTGCGCACGTTCACCTGGCGCGGCGCCGATCCGGATGGCGACCGCCTGGTCTATGACCTCGAGTTCCGGCGCCGGGGCGAGGCCGCGTGGCGGCCCGTGCTGATGAACACGCCCGAGACCATCGGCGCCTGGGACACGTCCGGCCTGCCCGACGGCACCTACGAGGTGCGGCTGACGGCGACGGACAGCCCGGACAATCCCGCCGACCAGGCCGCCCGCACCGCGCGGGTGCTCGGGCCCGTGGCGGTGGACAACACGCCGCCCCAGGTCAGCCGGCTGAACGCCGAGCGCACCGCGGCGGGTCTGCGCCTGCGCTTCCGCGCCGAGGACGCGGGCGGCGTGCTGGCCGGGGCCAGCGTGGTGCTGCCCGACGGCACGCGCGAGCGCCTGGACCCGACCGACCGCGTCTGCGACAGCGCGCGCGAGGACTTCGACCGCGAGATCGCCTGGCCGCGCGAGGGCGGGGCCGCCGGCGGCGACGCCTGGCCGGTGCGCGTCGAGGTGCGCGACCTGGGCGGCAACCTGGGCTTCGCCGACGTCGAGGTGGCCCGGTGACCGGCGACCTGGCCGCGGCCTTCGCCAGCGACGAGCGCTGGATGCAGGAGGCCCTGAAGGAGGCCCGGGCCGCCGCGGCCCGGGGCGAGGTGCCCGTCGGCGCGATCGTCGTGCGCGACGGGGCGGTGCTCGGCCGGGGCTCGAACCAGGTCGAGCAGTTGCGGGACCCCACGGCCCACGCCGAGGTGCTGGCCATCGGGGCCGCCTCGGGCGCGGGCGAGAGCTGGCGCCTGGACGATGCGACCCTCTACGTGACGCTCGAGCCCTGCACCATGTGCTGCGGGGCGCTGCTGCTGGCCCGGGTGGGGCGCCTGGTGTACGGGGCCCCCGACCCGCGGGCCGGGGGCGTGATCTCGACCGCCCGCCTGCTGGACGGCAACCCCTACCGGCACGGCCTGGAGGTGGTCGGCGGCGTCGAGGCGGCGGCCTGCGGGGCCCTCCTGAGCGACTTCTTCCGGGCCCGGAGGGCCTGAAGGAGGGGGCCCCGGATAAGCCCGGCCGCGTGTTGATTTTCCGGAAGTCGGATGCTATATTGCCCGACCTTGCCGGTGGAGAGGTGCGAGAGTGGCTGAATCGGCACGATTGGAAATCGTGTGAGCCTTCGGGTTCCGAGGGTTCGAATCCCTCCCTCTCCGCCACCGGTCAGGACATCGCGAATATCCCGGAGAGGTGCCGGAGCGGTTGAACGGGGCGGTCTCGAAAACCGTTGAGCCTTCGGGTTCCCAGGGTTCGAATCCCTGCCTCTCCGCCAGTTTCAGGATCGCCGCGGGCGTTTGACAAATCGCCGGAACGCGTCGATCATACCCAGCGCGTGGGGATGTAGCTCAGCTGGGAGAGCACTACGTTCGCAACGTAGGGGTCGTCGGTTCGAACCCGATCATCTCCACCAATTCTTCCGGGGCGTCGGCCCCGCACTGCATGGTGGGCCAGGCCCGGTGTGACGCCGGAGCGCCAACCCCGTCAGGACTGGAAAGTAGCAGCGGTACGCTTCCTTCGACGTGTGCGCCGCCAGCCTGGCCCTCTCCTTCCCCCGACCGCTGACGCGACCCGGACGCCGCCTGGCGCGGCGCCGTCGCGCGCGCGGGGCAATCGCGGCTGGCGAGGCGGCCCCGCGGCGTGCTAGATTCGGCCCCTGACACCGATGACGACCGCCCGACGTCCGCAGCGTCCAGACCGCGACGGAGCAGCATGAGTTACCAGGCCATCGCCCGCAAGTACCGCCCCGAGACCTTCGACCGCGTCGTGGGCCAGTCCCACGTGACGGGCACGCTGCGCGCGGCCCTGCGCAAGGACAAGCTCAGCCACGCCTACCTGTTCTCGGGTCCGCGCGGCTGCGGCAAGACCACCGTGGCGCGGCTGCTGGCCAAGGCCATCAACTGCCGCACCAACCGCGACGGCGATCCCTGCGGCGAGTGCGAGGCGTGCCGGGCCATCGCCGCGGGCCACTACCTGGACGTGCTCGAGATCGACGCGGCCAGCAACACGGGCGTTGACAACATCCGCGAGCTGCGCGACATGGCGCAGTACTCGCCGAGCGAGGGCAGCAGCCGCGTCTTCATCATCGACGAGGTGCACATGCTGTCCAAGGGCGCGTTCAACGCGCTCCTGAAGATCCTCGAGGAACCGCCGGCGCGCGTGTACTTCTGCTTCGCCACCACCGAGGCGAACAAGATCCCGCGCACCATCCTGTCGCGG
>DAOPJF010000170.1:0-6011 GCA_035399525.1 Candidatus Krumholzibacteriia bacterium
TGCAAGCAAGGCCTAGCCCCTAGTCCACGGCCCCCTCTTCCGCCATTCCCTCTTCCCCGCCCGGCCAGGTTCATCACCCTTTGAGGGTTCCTGCTCTTGGCCTGGTGTCGTCGGCGGGGCGTCTGGAGGGTCGCGCAGCCAGGATGGCGGAGCGGCCCGGAAGCCGAAGCGGCCGGCGCCAGGACGGCGCCGGCCGCCGTCCCCGCCGGCGACACCAGGCCAGGAGCAGGAACCCTCAAAGGGTGATGACCTTCGCCGCCCCCCACTGGGCCTCCACGATCTCCTTCATCCCGACCGCCGACCCCACCGCCAGCTCGTTCATCACCCCGAAGTGGTTCAGGCAGGTCGTGCACACCAGCACGTCGACGCCCTTGGCCACCAGCGCTTCGAACTCCTCGATCACCGGCGAGCCCTTGACCACGAGCTTCACGCCCTCGGCGTACAGGCAGATGGCGCGGGGCAGGATGTCGCCCGCATCGAGCACGCCCAGGTAGGTGCGCACGAGCTTGCGCGAGAGGGTCTTCTCGGCGACGCCCATGCCGTTGCTGTTGATGACGACCACGACGTTCTCGACGGCCATGACGGTTCTCCTTCGGTTCAGCGTCCCTGCCGGGGCACGAAGGCCAACAGGGTGGCGGGATGCTTGTCGGTCACCAGCAGGAAGCCCCGGTCGTCCAGGCGCACCAGGCCCTCCCAGTTGCGGCACACGCCGTCGGCCTGCGGCACCAGCCACAGCGGAGGCGTGTCGGTGCGGACGATCGCGTCGTCCGCGGTGATGGCGAGCTCGAGCAGCCGCTCGATGCAGCCGCCGGTGTCCAGGCCGTCGGGCACGCCGAATCGCGTCCTCTCGGCGTCGGGACCCGGCGGCATCAGGCGGCGCTCGGGCGGGTAGAAGTAGTCGATCACCCAGAAGCGGCGCGCGGCATCGACGGCCGTCGCATCGGTGATGCGGTACTCGAGGTTGGGCAGCGGCAGCGCGCCGGCGGGCTCGAGGTCCAGGGTGAACGCCCGGGCCACGGGCCCGCGCTGCACGTTCACGCCGTTGGCCTCGCCCAGCGCCAGCACGCGGTCGCCGTCGACGACCAGGGTCTCGTCCGAGACGTTGAAGATGTTCACGCCCAGCGGAATGGGCACGCGGCGCTCGACGTCCAGCCGCGCGGCGCCGGCCTGCAGGTCGTAGGTGCCCGCCAGCAGCCAGCCCGCCATGCCCGAGTCGGCCTTGGCCTCGACCGCCACGTACCAGCGCGCGCCCGCCACGGCCAGGGCCTCCAGCCCGTCGAAGCCGCGCACGCTGTCGGCCAGGCCGGGGGCGAAGCAGGGCACCCGGCGCGGCGTGAGCACGGCCGACCGGTCGCCGACGTCGAGCCAGGCGCGCACGGCCGCGCCGTCCAGCGCGAACACCGCCAGGGTGTCGCCGCGGGCGAAGCGCCCGGGCACCTCGGGCAGCAGCACCAGCGTGTCGCCGGCCCAGGCCAGGCTCGAGATCTCGGCCTCGCGCGTCGCGGCGGGGCCGGCCAGGGGAATGATCACGGGATCGACCGCCGCCGGCCCGGCGGCAGCCCACGCGGCGCCCACCGACAGCGCGGCGACCAGGGCCGCGCCGGCGAGCCTAGTGCAGCTCATACAGCACCAGCCGGCCGTCCAGGCCGCCGTTGCGCAGCGGCACCTTGCGCTGGGCCTTCAGGCCGACGGCCTTCAGCAGCTCGCGGTCGCCCACGTAGACCCAGGCGCGGCTGCCCTTGCACTTCTGCTTCAGGAAGTCGCCGAAGTCCTTCATGAACGCCGCCATGTCGGTGCCCTTCTCCAGGCGCACGCCGTAGGGCGGGTTGCAGACGATGACGCCGGGCGACAGCTCGGGCAGGTCGCGGAAGTCGCTGGTCCTGACCCGCAGCTCGTCGCCGCCGGGCAGGCGGGCGTTGTTCTCGCGCGTCATGCGCACGGCGTCGGGGTTGATGTCGCTGCCCTTGATCAGGCCGCCGCGCACCGGCTGCACCTTGTTGTCCTCGGTGAACTTCACCTTCACCCAGTCGTTGCGGTTGAAGTCGGGCAGCATCATGAAGCCCCACTTCTTGCGCAGCACGCCCGCGGGCAGGCGGCCGGCCTTGATCCAGGCCTCGGACAGCAGCGTGCCCGAGCCGCACATGGGATCGTACAGCGGCTGCTTGCCGTCCCACTCGGCCACGTCCAGGATGGCCGCGGCGAGGGTCTCCTGCATGGGCGCCTCGACCGCCTGCAGGCGGTAGCCGCGCCGGTGCAGCGGGCCGCCCGAGCAGTCGAGGCTGACGGTCGCCTTGTTGTGGCGGATGTGCAGGGCGATGCCCAGGTCGGGCTCGTTCGTGTCGATGTTCGGGCGCTTGCCGCGGTAGCGCGCGCGGAACATGTCCACCACCACGTCCTTGACCTTCAGCGCCGCGAAGTGGCTGTTGTCGATGACGCTGTCCGAGACGTTGGCGCTGACGGCGAACGTCTGGTCGAGGGTCATCAGGTTCGTCCAGTCGATCTTCTTGGTCTTGAGGTACAGGTCCTCGCCGCTGGTGATGTCGAAGCGCGCCAGGGGCGCGATGATGCGGCTGACCAGGCGCGAGCGGTAGTTGATGCGGTACAGCGTCTCGCGGTCGCAGTGCAGCTCGATGCCGCGCGGCACGATGCGCACCTGCTCCGCGCCCAGCAGCTGCAGCTCGGCGGCGGCCAGCTCCTCGAGGCCGCCCGCCACCTGGGCGAAGAACACGCCCCGCGCTTCGTACATGAACATGGTGTCAGCCGTCCTCGCGGGTCATCAGAACGTGGGGGATGCCGCACTCGTCGAAGACCTCGCCCTGACGCCGGAAGCCGTAGCCGGCGTAGAAGTCCTCGAGGTAGGTCTGGGCGTGCAGGCGGAAACGGCCGATGCCGCGGCGCTGCGCCTCTTCCAGCAGGAAGATGACCATCGCCCGCCCCAGGCCGCGGCCGCGCCAGCGGGGGCGCACGGCGATGCGCTCGAACTTGGCCCAGCCGTCGGGCAACAGGCGCAGGCGGCCGGTGGCGACGGGCTCGCCCGCCTCCTCGCCCAGCACGTGGATGGACGCGGCCTCGTACTGGTCGAACTCGCCCGCCCAGTCGACCTGCTGCTCCTCGACGAACACGATGCCGCGCACGACCATGACCTTCAGCTGGTCGTCGGCGTTGGCGGCGATGCGGATGGTCGGGGCCACGGCGGGTCCTTCGCGCGGGTCGGGAGGTGATGTGCTACCTTGTGGGCCCCGCCAAGATAACCCGGCCGCCGGCGAAAGGCACGATCCATGTTGCGGTTCCAGGACAGCGGTCGCACGGTCATCGACACGATCGAAGGGCCGGTGGGCCTGGCCTGGACGCCCCGCGGCGTGGCCCGCGTGGTGCTGGCGGACCGGGACGCCGACCCCGGTGCCGTGGCCGCTTCGCTTCCGCCTGCGCTGCCGGCGGTGGCGCGTCCCCGCGGCACGGCCGCCGAGACGGCGCGGCGGCTGCGCGCCCAGCTCGAAGGCCGGCCCGACACCCTCCTGGACATCCCGGTCGACCTGGTCCGCCTGCCCAGGCTGGCCCAGCAGGTGCTGCGCGCCCTGCGCAAGGTGCCGCCCGGGTCGGTGGTCAGCTACGGCGAGTTGGCGCGGCGCGCGCGGCGGCCCGGGGCGGCGCGCGCGGTGGGCGGCATCCTGGGCGCCAACCCGGTGCCGGTGATCGTGCCCTGCCACCGCGTGCTGGCGGCCGACGGATCGCTGACCGGGTTCTCGGCCGGCGGCGGCGTGCGGCAGAAGGCGCGCATGCTGCACCGCGAGGGCCACGTGTTCGATCCCGTGCACGCGCAGGGCATGCACGAGCTGATGGCCGCCGACCCGGTGATGAAGCGCATCATCCCCCACGTGGGCCCCTACCTGCCGCAGCCGCTGAAGCCGCGGCCGGCGTACGACACGCTGGTGCAGGCCATCATCCACCAGCAGCTGTCGGTCAAGGCGGGGCGCACCATCGCCGGGCGCGTGCGCGACCTGTCGCCCGGCCCCCACTTCCCGCGGCCCGAGGTGATGGTGACCATCCCCGACGCCACGCTGCGGGCGGCGGGCCTGTCGGCGGCGAAGGTGACGTACGTGAAGGACCTGGCATCGAGGGTGGCCGACGGACGGCTGAAGCTGGCGAGGCTGCCGCGGCTGGACGACGACGCGGCGCTGGCCGCGCTGACCGAGGTCAAGGGCATCGGGCGGTGGTCGGCGCAGATGCACCTGATGTTCCACCTGGGCCGCCTGGACGTGCTGCCGGTCGACGACGTGGGCCTGCAGAACGCGGCGACGAAGGCGTACAAGCTGGACGCCTGCCCGCCCGCGCGCCTGGCCGAGCTGGGCGAGCGCTGGCGGCCGTGGCGCTCGCTGGCCTCGTGGTACCTGTGGCAGGCGCTGGACCTGGGTGGGCTTTAGCGCCGCCTAGTGCGTGGCCGCCGTCGCGGCCGTCGTCGCCGCCATGGTGGCGACCATCACCGCGGCCTGCACCGCCTGGATAGCCTCGGCCGTGGCCGCGCCTGCAGCCTGGCCCTCGGCCAGCTGCTTCACCCTCGCCTTGCGCGCCTTCAACACCTTCTTGTCGACGGCGCGCTCGAGCAGGCCGGCCGCCTTGGCGATGGCCACCGTCACCAGGGTGCGGTCGTCGACGCGGTCGCTGTCCGACTGCACGGCCTGGCGCAGCCGCTCGATGAGCGCGCGCTCGGGGCCGGGGTTGCGCTCGGGGAACACCACCCGCGGGAAGATGCCCAGCACCCGGTCGCGCTCCTCGGCCAGCACGCCCTTGAGCACCAGGCCGCGGGCCGCGCGGTTCTTCAGGTCCTTCAGGCCCGAGAACTTCTGCACCCAGTCGACGGCCTTGCGCCGTCGCTTCGCCGCCGTGATCAGGCCCAGGCACTCGGCCAGCAGCGTGTCGTCCACGTGGGCGTCGGGCACCGCGTCGACCAGCTTCTTCTTGTCCTGCCCGATGCGCACCGCGCCCAGCAGCACCAGCTCGGCCAGGATGGCCCCGCCCATGGCGTGCGCGTGCATGCAGCCCAGGGCGGACGTGCCCTTGCGGTCGTCCAGCGCCAGCAGCAGCTGCTCTTCGTACAGGGCCAGGGTGGTCGGGCGGATCATGGCGGTCTCCTCGGGTTCGGGAAGGGCATCGACCCCAGTATACCCCGGATCGCCCCCCTTTGTTCGCCCCGTCGGCCGGAAATGCGCAGGCGGGGCGCCCCTTTTCCGAGCGCCCCGCCCTGTCGGTCATGCCGCCGCGGCCTACAGGCCCGGGCACTCCCTGGCGATGGCCGGGTCGATGCCCTTGTCGGCGTAGGCCTTCTTCCACTGGGCCGCGAACTCCGTGGCGAGCTTGGTCGCGCGCTCGTCGTAGGCCGCCTTGTCCTTCCAGGTGTTCTTGGCCTTGAGCACCTTCGGGTCGTCGACGCCGGGGCAGCTCTTGGGCACGAGGACCTTGAAGATGGGGTCGCGCTCGAACTTCGCCTTGGCCAGCGAACCGTCGATGGCCGCCGCCACCATGGCGCGGGTCAGCATGATGTCCATGCGCGAGCCGACGCCGTAGGGGCCGCCGCTCCAGCCGGTGTTGATGAGGTAGACCTCGGTCTTGTGCTCGTCGAGCTTCCGGCCCAGCAGGCTGGCGTAGTCGTCCGGGTTGCGGGGCATGAAGGGCGCGCCGAAGAAGCGGCTGAAGGCGCTCTTGGGCTCGGTCACGCCGGTCTCGGTGCCGGCCAGCTTGCTGGTGTAGCCCATCAGGAACCACAGCATGGCCTGCTCGCGGTTCAGCTTGCTCACCGGGGGCAGCACGCCGTTGGCGTCGGCCGTCAGGAACAGGATGGTCGACGGGTGCCCGCCCACCGAGCTCTTCTTGATGTTCTGCAGCGAGCTGAGCGGGTAGCTGCCGCGGCTGTTCTCGGTGTAGCAGCCGTCGTACAGGTCGAACTCGCCGTTGGGGTACATCATCGCGTTCTCGATGATGGCGCCGTGCTTCTGGTACGGGGCCTTCTTGAAGCA
>DAOPJF010000171.1:0-5976 GCA_035399525.1 Candidatus Krumholzibacteriia bacterium
TCCCGGCCGGCCTGGCCGCGGGCACCGTGGCCCGCCTGGAGATCTACGGCATCGACGGCCACCGCGTCCGCACCTTCGACGTGGACCGGTCCGAGGGCTGGCACGAGGTCGTGTGGGACGGCACCGACGACCGCGGCGTGACCCAGGCGACGGGTATGTACGTGACCCGCCTGGTGGTGGGCGAGCGGGTCCAGACCGCCAAGATGACCATGCTCAAGTAAGGGGTCCCCGCGGCCCGTCCTTTCCGAGCGGACGGAAAATGACTAGATTAGCCCCTCGTTATCGAAACGAGGGGCTTTTCCGTGCAAAGGACGGACATGAGCGAAGCGGCATCCGAGGGACCCTCCCTCATCAAGCTCGGCAAGCTGGCCAACATGAAGCAGTTCGACAAGCTGGAGGAGCTCTGGCCCGAGGCCCTCGAGTCGCCGGACTACTCGTGGCGCGAGCTGCTGCCCATCGCCGGCCAGGTGGGTCGCCAGGGGGCCCCCGACCGCGCGGACGGGCTCATGGACGCCCTCGTGGGCCGCCTGCAGGAAAAGCGCGGCCCCGCCGCCGCCCTCGAGGCCGTGCGCACCGCCGCCGTCCAGCTGCCGGGCGGGCCGGGCGTGCGCCGGCTGGTTCGCCGCCTGTACGCCGCCAACGCCGGCGACTTCCCCGACTACGGCGACCTGGCCGAGCTGCTGCTGGCCGAGGACAAGCCCCTGGACAAGGGCGTGCTGCTGCTGGACCTGTACCTGCAGCTGAAGCCCGGCAGCTTCGCCGTCGACCGCGGCCAGCTGGTGCCCGGCGTGGTCGAGGCCGTGGCCGCGGACCGCGGTGTCGTCTCGGTGCGCTTCGGCGACCGCGTGGTGGACTACGGCATGGCGACGCTCGACCGGCTGTCGCCCCGCTCGGACTCGTTCTTTCCGGCCCTGGTCCTGTACGCCCCCGAGCGCCTGCGCGCGCTGGCGACCTCCGACCCCGTCGCGTTCGTGAACCTCGCCCTCGATTCGAACCGCGACGAGCGCATCGCCTACCGCGACCTCAAGGGCTGGGTCGTGGGGCTGATGGGCGAGAAGGGCTGGAAGGACTGGTGGGTCGAGGCCAAGGCCGCCCTCAAGCGGGATCCCCTGATCGGCCTGGGCGCCGGTTCGCAGCCCGAGCTGCGCCGCCTGCGCCAGGCCGACCGCTTCGAGGACCGCCTGCGCCGCGAGTTCGACCACCGCAAGGATCCCCAGGACAAGCTGCTGAAGGTCGCCGGCTATCTCGACGAGATCGCCCGCGAGAAGAAGCAGCGGGGCACCGGCCAGCCGGCCGATCCCGAGCTGCTGCTGTACCTGGGCAACGGCGCGGCGAAGATCGCCGTGGCGGTGCTGGGCGAGCGCCCGGCGCTGTCGCTGGCGGGCCTGGCGCTGCACGCCGAGGTCGCCGCGCTGGGCGTCGAGGTGGCACGCCCGAACCCCCGCGCCGCCGGGCAGGTGCTGGCGAAGGTGGGCGATCCGGCGCAGATGGTCGAGGCGCTGCCCGAGGCCCTGGTGGTGCGCGTCCTGAACTACCTGCAGCAGTCCATGCCCGACGACTGGGGCCGCGTCTGGAGCTCGGTGCTGATGCGCGCGGGCCGACGCCTGTGCGACAGCATCACCCGCGGTCTGATCGAAGGCGGCCAGGGCGAGTCCCTGGCCGCGGCGCTGCAGCAGGCCATGCTGCGGCCGACGGCCAGCCCCGACCTGGTGTGCTGGATGTGGCGCTCGCGCTTCACCGGCGGCACCGGCGGCCGCTTCCTCGAGCAGCAGCAGGGCCTGCCCGTCCGCGCCATCGCCGACGCCATGCTGTCGCTGCTCGACTCGGTGGGCAAGCTGTACGGCATGTCCATGGAGGAGCGCCACCTCAAGACCCTCGAGATGGCCCGCCAGACCATGACCACCCAGTCCAGCAAGCCGCTGCTCGACCTGCTCGAGCTGGCCGACCGCGACGAGGCCATCCGCTTCAAGCGCGTCATCGAGGGCAACGGCGGCCTGTCGCCCGCCCACCGTACGCAGCTGCTGGGCTTCCTGCGCGCGCGCCACGCCGACATCTTCGTCGAGGCCGCGCGCGACTGGGCCGACCGCTCGGTCATCTACACCACCGAGGCGGGGCTCAAGCGGCAGCACGCGACGCTCAAGCACATCATCGAGGAAGAGATTCCCGCGGTCGCCAAGCAGATCGGCGAGGC
The DNA here is from genome assembly GCA_035399525.1 of Candidatus Krumholzibacteriia bacterium. Lineage (GTDB taxonomy): Bacteria > Krumholzibacteriota > Krumholzibacteriia > LZORAL124-64-63 > LZORAL124-64-63 > JACZKN01. The sequence continues at coordinate 2,192 of DAOPJF010000171.1, forward strand.
CGCCAGCTTCGGTGACCTGTCCGAGAACGCCGAGTACACCGCGGCCCTCGAGAAGCGCGACCAGCTCGCGAGCACGGCCACGCGCCTGGAGAGCGAGCTGGCGCAGGCGCGGGTCATCTCGCCCGACATGGCGGCCGGCGACTTCGTGAACGTGGGCACCCACGTCACGGTCCGCAACGACGCCACCGGCGGCGAGGAGCTCTACACCTTCCTCGGCCCCTGGGACACCGACACGGCGAACCGGGTGCTGAACTACCAGGCGCCCGTGGCGCAGGCGTTCATGGGCAAGAAGGTGGGCGAGGCCGTCTCCTACGGCGAAGGCGAGGACCGCCGCAGCTGGGTGATCCTCGCCATCGAGTCGGCCCTCAGCTAGCAGGCGCCGGTCAGTCGAGGCCGCGGGGGAACGAGGCGTACACCGCCGCCTGGTCCTGGGGCATGACCACCATCTCGGCGATGGCCACGTGGGCCGGCCGCGTGGCGCAGTACAGCACCGCGTCGGCGATGTCGGCCGCCGTCAGCGGCGGGAACTGCCGGTACACCTTCGCCGCGCGCTCGGCGTCGCCGTGGAAGCGCACCTCGCTGAACTCCGTCTCGACCATCCCCGGATCCACCGTCGTGCAGCGCACCCGCGTGCCCAGCAGGTCGATGCGCAGCCCCTGCGACAGGGCGCGCACGGCGTACTTGGTGGCGCAGTAGACGTTGCCGCCCGGGTAGACCTGCCGGCCGGCGATCGAGCCGATGTTGATGACGTGGCCGCGGTCGCGGGCGATCATCCCCGGCAGCACGGCGCGGCTGACCCACAGCAGGCCCTTCACGTTGGTGTCGATCATCTCGTTCCAGTCGGTGGCGTCGCCGTCCTGCACCTTGTCGAGGCCGCGGCTGAGCCCCGCGTTGTTCACCAGCACGTCGATGGCCCCGAAGTCGGCCGGAAGGCCGCCGACGGCGGTGTTCACGGCGTCGCGGTCGCGCACGTCCAGGCCCAGGGCGTGGCAGCGCACCCCGTGGGTGGCGGCCAGGCGCTCGGCCAGGCCGGCCACGCGGTCGGCGCGGCGGGCGCAGAGCACCAGGTGCGACCCGGCGGCGGCGAAGGCCTCGGCGCAGGCCGCGCCGATGCCGGCGCTGGCCCCCGTGATCAAGGTGGTGGCGTTCTTGAGGTTGGACATCGGGGCCTCCTGGCTGGGGTACCCGTCGAAGTTAGCAGGGCCCTGGGGTGCGGGCAAACGCCGATTCAGGCTTGTAAAAGGTAAAAAAACCTGTCATAATCGTTCTCCTGGGTGGTCGGAGAACCGATTGCCCGCAGCACCTGATGCCCGCCTGGATGGCCCTCGCCCTGGCGGCCAGCCCGGTCCGCGCGGACGACGCCACGTCGCACGCGGTCCGAGTGGCCGTCGGCCATTCCGGCGGGCGTCGGCGTTTTCCCCAGGATGCGGTCACCTTCCCTTCTCGGTAAATTGAATGGATATATTCACCGTGCGCCCGCCCGGGGATCGGCGCACGCTCATGGCGCACACCGACGGCGAAGGGGGATTCGCATGCCGGCCACGACGCTGCATCATCATGACTACTACCGACTGCCCTGGACCCTGCCCGACAACGGCATCTCGTGGCTCGAGCCCACGGTGCTGTGCAACCTGCGCTGCGACGGCTGCTACCGGAAGGTCGACGGCAACCCGCACAAGAGCTGGGCGACGGTGCTGGGCGAGCTGGACGTGTTCTGCGATCAGCGGAAGTCCGACTGCATCTCCATCGCCGGCGGCGAGCCGCTGCTGTACCCGCACATCATCGACCTGGTGGCCGAGGTCAGGCGGCGCGGCTTCAAGCCCGTCATCAACAGCAACGGCGAGCCGCTGACGCCGGGCCTGCTGCGCGAGCTGAAGCGCGCCGGCGTGTTCGGGTTCACCTTCCACGTCGACAGCCGGCAGAACCGGGGCGGGCCCTGGCAGGGTTGCGACGAGCTCGGGCTGAACGCGCTGCGGCTGCAGTACGCGACCATGCTGGCGGAGGTGGGCGGCATCGCCTGCAGCTTCAACGCGACGGTGTATGCCGACAACCTCGACCAGGTGCCCGGCATGGCCGCCTGGGCGCGTGAGCACATCGACCTCGTGCACACGATGGTGTTCATCTGCTTCCGCCACGTCGTGCCCAGCATGCCGTTCGAGTGGTACGCGGGGGCGGACAAGGTGGACTGGGACCGCATCTGGTACCACTCGGACCAGGACCGCACCGTGACCATCGATTCGCACGACCTGGTGGCGCGCATGCGCGAGCACGATCCCGACTTCGAGCCCGCCGCCTACCTCAACGGCACGCAGGACCCGTCGGCCTTCAAGTGGCTGCTGACCATGCGCGTGGGCAACCGCGAGCGCATCTTCGGCTACCCGGGGCCGAAGCTGGCCGAGGCCATGACCGCCTGGCACCACTTCCGCACCGACCGGTACCTCGCCTACATGGCCCCGGGCACGCTGCGCCACGGCCGCACGGCCATGCTGCTGCTGTGGCCGCTGGACCGGCGCCTGCGCCGCGCCGCGGCCGGCTGGCTGCGGGCCGGGCTGCGCGACCCGCGCCACTTCGCGCGGCGGGCGCACGTGCAGTCGATCATGTTCATCCAGCCCGTCGATTTCATGGAGGACGGCGAGCAGAGCATGTGCGACGGTTGCCCCGACATCACCGTGCACGACGGCAAGCTGGTCTGGTCGTGCCGGCTCGAGGAGCGCAAGCAGCACGGCGCCTGGCTCAGGACGGTGCCCCGTGCGGACCAGGCGCGCGGCTGACGGGGGTCAGCGCCGATCGCTGAGGCCGAGGTCGCGCTCCATGGCCTGCATGTCGGCCAGGTGCGGCGGCGCGATGGGCGACAGGTCGGGCTCGCGGCCGTCGGTGAAGGTCACCCGGCGCATCATGGGGGGCACGGCGCCCAGGTCGACGCCGTCGGCGCGGTGCACGTGGGCGGTGCCGTCGTGCAGGCAGAAGCAGCTCAGCACGCTGTCGGTGTAGACGTTGATGAGCGTGCCGTAGATGCGCGCCTCGCCCTGGGGCGTGGTCACGTCCAGGCGGCCGCCCGCCAGCTTCGGCCCCGTGCGCACGCTGATCTCGCCGACGGCCAGCCCGGCCGTCACGTCGCGGTGGTGCCATCGTCCCGGCCGTGCCGGCAGCTCCAGCAGGCTGCCGCCCTCGACGCGCATGGTCAGCGAGCCCGGGTACTCCAGGTCGATCACGGTGCCCGGCGCGGTCTCGATGCGGGCGCCCGGCCGCAGCAGGCGGCCGAGGCCGGCCTCGTCGGCCGCCGCCACCGTCGTGCCGTCCACCACGATCTCGCCTTCGCCGCGCGAACCCAGAAGGCGCGGTCCCGGCAGCGGGTTCAGCCCCGTCAGGACCGCTACGGCCAGGGCCGCAGCCGCCAGCAGGCCCCAGCCCCAGAACTCGCCGCGGCTGCGCGGCGCGGGGGCCGACAGCACCACCGGGCCCTCGTCGGGGATGGCGCCGGCCGTGAACTGGGCCTTCAGGCGCGCCCGGAACTCCGGGTCGACCGGGGCGGAACCCAGGCTGCGCACGGCGTCCTGCGCCAGGCGCTGCCCCGGGTCGAGGTTGTCGTGTTCGTTCGCGCTCATGGCCACACGTCCCGCAGCAGTTCACCCAGGCGGGCCAGGGCCCGCGAGTACCGTTTGCGCACCGCCACCTCGCTGGCGCCCACCTGGCGGGCCACGGCGGCGTGGTCCAGGCCCTCCCAGTCGCGCAGCAGCACGACCTCCCGCAGCTCGTAGGGCAGGGCGGCCAGCGCATCATGCACG
>DAOPJF010000172.1:0-5972 GCA_035399525.1 Candidatus Krumholzibacteriia bacterium
CCCGGGCACGCGATACCTGCCTTGACCGACGACCTGGTGGCGCAGCTCACGCCGGCCGAGCGCGGCCTGGTCGCCGGCCTGGACACGCCCCTGCGCATCCAGGAATTCCTCGACACCGTGCCCTACAGCACCGAGGCCGTCTACCGTTGCCCGTTGCAGGTGCTGCGCGAGCGTCGGGCCCACTGCTTCGACGGTGCGCTGTTCGCGGCCTGGGCGCTGCGTCGCCTGGGGCATCGGGCCCTGATCCTCGAGCTGCTGCCCGACGATCGTGACGACGACCACCTGCTGGCGCCGTTCCGGATCGAAGGGCACTGGGGCGCCGTGGCCAAGTCCAACTTCACGGGCCTGCGTTATCGCGAGCCCATCCACCGCTCGCTGCGCGAACTGGTGCTGTCGTACTTCGAGCACTACTTCAACGTCGAGGGCGAGCGCACCCTGCGCGGCTACACCACCACCCTGGACCTGGCCGCCTTCGACGGCGAGGGCTGGACCACGGACGCCGCGCCGCTGGACCGCATCGCCGACCGGCTGGACACGGTGCGCCGCTTCGACCTGCTCACGCCGGGCATGATCGCCCGCCTGACCCACGTCGATGCGCACCTGTACCGGGCCGGCCTGCACGGATCGGATGCCGACGGCCTGTTCCGGCCGGGCCAGGCAACGCCGTAGTCCGGGCGCATCCGCGGCGCCTTCATTGCGAACGGAGACACGCACCCATGGCGGTCATCCTGCTGTTCATCGACGGCCTCGGCTGGGGCGGCACCGACCCCGCCGTCAACCCCCAGCACGCCTACGGCGGCGAGCTGTTCCGGCTGCCGCGCTTGCCCGGCGAGGGCGACGACCCGGTGCCGCTGCCCCGCGGCGGCTGGGCCCGGCCCGTCGATGCGGTGCTGGGCGTCGCGGGCCTGCCCCAGAGCGCCAGCGGCCAGACGACGCTGCTGTCGGGCGTCAACGCGCAGGCGGCGATCGGGCAGCACCTGACGGGATTTCCCAACGAGGCCCTGCGGGCGATCCTGCTCGAGCACTCGGTGCTGCGGCAGCTGACCCGGCTCGGCCGGCGCGCGTGCTTCCTGAACGCCTTCCGCCCGCGCTTCTTCGAGTTCCCGCGCGAGCGGCAGCTGCACTTCTCGGCCACGACCGTGGCCAACCTGGCGGCCGACCTGCCGTTCTTCGGCCTGGACGACATCGCGGCCGGGCGCTCCATCTACCAGGAGTTCACCAACGCCGAGCTGCAGGCGCTGGGTTTCGACGTGCCCACGCTGGCGCCGGACGACGCCGGCCGCGTGCTGGGGCGTGCGGCGGCGCACTACGACTTCGTGCTCTTCGAGTACTTCCAGTCGGACAAGGCGGGGCACGGCGGCGCGTTCGCGCGGGCGTGCGACGAACTGGCGAAGCTCGATGCGTTCCTGGCCGCAGCTCTGGATGCGATGCCGCAGGGTACGCTGCTGGTCGTGTGCAGCGACCACGGCAACCTCGAGGACATGACCACCCGCCGTCACACGGCCAACCCGGTGCCGCTGATGGCGTGGGGGCCCGGCGCGCGGGAGTTCGCGGCGCCGCTCGCGCGCCTGGACGAGGTCACCGGGGCGATCGTGGCGCGCTTGCGCTGACGCGGGGCAGGGCGAACGTCGCGTCCCAGGCGCCGAGCGCCGCCTTGGGACCGAGGTCCACGTCGACCAGGCCCAGCCGCGCGAACAGCCACACCGGGTGGTCCGCGGCCACGTCCAGGTCGGTGAACGTCAGCTGGAACACCGCGGCGGCGGCGACCTCGTCCAGCAGGGCGCGCTGGCGCACGATGTACTGCTGCTGCTCCTGCGTTGACGAGGCCTGCATCGGCAGGATCGCCGACGTCCAGCCGCCCTCGGTGATCAGCACCGGCAGGTCGTGGTCGCCGAGCACCCGGGCGTAGTAGTCCAGCGGCAGCGCGTCGGGCGTCGCGAACCCGCCCAGGTACGGGTACGACGACATGCCCAGCTCGTCCAGGAACGGGAAATCGACCAGGTCGGCGTCGATCCCCGCGAACGTGCCGTCGCCGCCCAGGCGTCCCCAGGCCCATTCCACCTGCACGCTGACGCTCAGCTTGACGGCGGCGTCGCGCGCGCGTACGTCGGCGGCCGCGGCGTTGGCGACGGCGCGCACGGCCGCGTAGATCTCCGGCGCCGCCAGGCCCCGGATGAGGTTGGTCTCCAGGGCCAGGCCAAGGTGCGCGGGCTGCACCAGGCTGTCGACCACCACGGCATAGCGCCGGAACACCAGCTGGATGTCCGGTTCGGTGATGCTGCGGCCCGCGGCCACGAGCGCATCCGACTCGCCGCCGCGGTCCAGCCCGTTGGCCGGATCGAGGTAGACGGTGATCTCGTGCCCCTTGGCGCGGTAGTAGTCGGCCAGCGGGGCCTGGTCGGCGGTCACCAGCGACTCGGCGGATGCGCCAGCCAGCAGTTCGGCCCAGGGAAGCTCGTAGCTGAGGATGGCCGCGTCGGCGCGCAGCGACCACAGGTCGATGGCCGCGATGGCCTGGGCGAGATCGGCGCGCGGCGGGATGCCCGAGAACCCCATGCGGAACGTGCGCGACGGGCCGGGCTCGGGACCCGTCGCCGGGTCGGAGCAGGCGCCCAGGCCCAGGGCCAGGATCGCGGCCAGCGCCGGCCAGGGTCGGCGCCGCCGCGCCATCAGGGCAGCCGCCCCTCGAGGTAGAACACCTCGAAGACCTTCTCGTGGAAGATGGGGCCGTGCCCGAAGTAGCCGTCCTCGCCGAACAGCTCGCCGTGGTCGGACATGATCATGAAGTAGGTGTTCTGCGGGCAGCGGTCCATGAAGCGGCCGACGACCGCGTCGAGGTGCTCGACGCAGGCGACCTGCTTGTCGTAGAAGGCGCGGAACTGCTCGGGCGTGAAGAACGCGTCCTTGTCCTGCCTGTGCAGGGCCTCCGAGGGGTTCTTCAGGAAGTCGTCGAGGTTCTTGAAGACCCCGTGCACGCCGCTGATGTGGGGCAGGTCCTGCGCCGTCTCGCCGGGCAGCAGGTACGGGTAGTGGGTCTCGCCCGTGTTGATGAAATAGAACGCGGGCGCATCCTGGGACGGGTTGATGCCCGCGAAGGCGCCGTCGCCGTCGAGGATCTTCGCCAGGTCGTTGTGGCTGGGCGCCAGCTCGTAGCGGTCGAAGCCCACCGACAGGTTCGTCATGGGATTGAGCACGGGCAGCGAGACCACGCCCTCGGTGCGGTAGCCCTGCGACCGCAGGAAGTGCGCCAGCGAGAGCTGGGGGACGAACTTGGCGAACTCCACGTCGGCCACGTTCAACCGCTGCGACCAGAGGGCGAATTCCTCGCGGTACACGTTCGAGGCGAACACGCCCTTGGGGCTGCGGTGGGGGACCATGCCCATCAGGAAGGTGTAGTGGCTCGGGCTGGTCCAGCTGGCGTAGCTGTAGCGCCGCTCGGCCTTGCCGATGCGGTCGAGGTTCGGCGTGCGGGCGGCCTCGTAGGCGTCCCAGCGGCAGCTGTCGAACACGATGAAGACGATGTTGTTGCGCACGGCCTGGCCCGCGCCGAACATCCTCTTCACGCCGTCCAGGAATCCGGACATGGGGTTCTCCCGGTTGGGGTGTCGGGGCTTCGCGCCTCCAATGTCAGGGATCGCCGGACGAATGGCAAGACAGGGGAAAAGGAAGCGCCGCCGGCCCGGGGGATTGGGGAGCCGGCGGCGCAGGGCGCCCATGGGGTTGTCCGTCGCTAGATGGCCTTGTCGAGGGCGCCGGCCAGGTCCGCCTTGGGCCGCAGGCCCACGAAGCTGCCGATCACCTCGCCGCCCTTGAACAGCATCACCGTCGGGATGCCGCGGATGCCGAACGTGCCGGCCAGTTCCTGGTTGTCGTCCACGTTCACCTTGCCGACCTTCGCCTTGCCCGCGTACTCGCCGGCGAGCTCCTCGATGATGGGGCCGATCATCTTGCAGGGGCCGCACCAGGGGGCCCAGAAGTCCACGAGAACGGGCACGTCGCTGTCGATGACCTCGGCCTGGAAGTTGCCGCTCTCGAAGTGCAGAACGTTCGCCATGATTCGCATCCTTTCGTGCCCTCGTCGGGGCGTGTGGTTCCGACCGTCTGCACCAGGGCGGGGGTCGGGTGATCGGCTTGGGCGGGGTCTTGCACCCGGCGTGCCAACCCTTTCGGCTCCGTGCCCGGGCTTGGCGGAAATTTGCTTAAGACATTGAAATACAGTTTTATAGCGATAGCCCGCGCTCTGCTCGGGAGGCTTTCCGCGAAATCCCGCCCTTGCATCTCCCGTTGAATGCAACGATAATGTTGCAACGGAAGTGTTGAATGCAACGGGAGGTCGGCCGTGGCGGCATCCGTGTCCATCGCCCGCCTGCTGGGCGAGATCCAGCCGGGCAGCATCCTGTCCATCATCACGTCCCTGCGCGAGGGCATCCTGGCCATCGATCCCGAGCTGCGGATCGTGACCATGAACCCGGCGGCCGAGGAGATCCTGGGCCAGAGCCGCTGGGACCTGGCCGGCACGCCGGTGTGCGCCCTGTTCGGCGACGCCTCGTGCCCGCGGGACATCCTGGCCGAGGCCCTGGCGTCGGGGCAGCCGATCATCGATTTCCAGACCACCGTGCGCCTGGCCGGCGGGCAGATGGGGCACGTGCTGCTGCGCACGGCGCCGCTGCGCCACCGCGACGGCACGCCCCTGGGCCTGGCCCTGATCCTGGGCGACGTGACCGAGGTGACGACCCTGCGCCAGCAGATGACCGGCCGCGCCCGGCTCGGCCGCCTGGTGGGGCGCGACCCGCGCATGCAGGAGCTGTTCGCCCTGATCACCGACGTGGCCGGCAGCGACGCCACGGTGCTCGTGCGCGGCGAGAGCGGCACCGGCAAGGAGCTCGTGGCCCGCGCCGTGCACGAGATGAGCAGTCGCGCATCGGGCCCCTTCGTGCAGGTGAACTGCTCGGCCCTGTCCGAGACCCTGCTGGAGAGCGAGCTGTTCGGCCACGTCAAGGGCGCCTTCACCGGCGCGGTCGGCGACCGCCGCGGCCGCTTCGAGGAGGCCCAGGGCGGCACCATCTTCCTGGACGAGATCGGCGATGTCAGCCCGGTGGTGCAGGTCAAGCTGCTGCGCGTGCTGCAGGAGCGCGTGGTCGAGCGCGTGGGCGACAACCGGCCCGTGCCCGTGGACGTGCGCGTGGTGTCGGCCACCAACCGCAACCTCGAGGCCCTGCTGGCGTCCGGCCGCATGCGCGAGGACTTCTTCTACCGCATCAAGGTGGTGTCGCTGACCATCCCGCCCCTGCGGGACCGGCGCGAGGACATCCCGCTGCTGATCACCCACCTGCTGCAGAAGATCGCCAGGCGCGAGGGGCGTGACGCGCCGCCGCCGGTGGGCGGCGACGCCATGACGCTGCTGATGCGCCACGGCTGGCCGGGCAACGTGCGCGAGCTGGAGAACGCCCTGGAGCATGCGCTGGTGCTCAGCCGCGGCGGTCCCATCCGCCCGGTGCACCTGCCGCCCGAGGTCACCGCCGCGCCGGGGGCCCTGCGGCGCGGGCTGGCCGGCGTCGAGCGCCACACCGAGACCGAGCGCCAGGTGTTGGCCGAGGCCCTGGCGTCCGCCGGCTGGAACCGGTCGCGCGCCGCGCGCAGGCTGGGTATTGACAGGAGCACCCTGTGGCGCAAGATCCGCGAGTACGGCCTTGAACCCGAGGACGAGGGACGCCCATGAACAAGACGCTGATGAAGGGATGCGGCATCGGCTGCGGCGTGGTCGCGCTGCTGATGCTCGTGCTGGTGGGGGGCGGCGCCTGGTTCGCCCGCGAGATGGGCCGCGAGTACAAGGCGGTCCAGGAGTCGGAGAAGGCCCTGGTCGAGGCCGAGGGCGACCTGGCGGCCTGGGCGCCGCCGGCCGGACTGGTGCCGACCGCCGACCGGCTGGCCCTGTTCCTGACCATCCGCGAGGCCAACGCCGAGTGGCGCAC
>DAOPJF010000173.1:0-5942 GCA_035399525.1 Candidatus Krumholzibacteriia bacterium
TGACCCCGTGGAGCTACGATCGATCGAACGGCGACGGGGACGACGCGGTGGCCAGGCGGGCGTGTCGAAGGGGAAGAGCAGGTTCCGCTCGGGCTCGCCGGCGGCCTCGCGGCCGGCGATGGTGCGCTCGAGGGAGTGCAGCCACAGGCGGTAGCCGTCCGAGGCTGCTTGCCCGGCCGCCGCCTCCGTGGCGACGGCGGTCGGCACGAGGCCGACCAGCAGCAGCAGCGCAGCCAGGGCGGCGGCGGTGACGCGCGTGACGAAGACCGTGTTCTGGTTCATGGTCGCTTTTTCCCACAGGGGTGACGATTCATCCGCTCGGGCAGCGGACCGCAAGGACCGTACCCGCGGACCCGGGAACCTCCGGCCGGGGCAGGCGGCAGATCACGCCTCCGGCGACCTCGGCTGCGGAGCGCTCAACCTGTTTGTGGACAACAGGTAAGAAGCGGCGCGGCGGACTGCCGGCCGCACCGGCGGCGGCGGCACAATGTGCCGGATCGTTTCGACCCGGGCGCCGGCGGCGGTTGGGCTCGGAGCGCCCTCTGCCCAGGATTCGACCAGCGCCGAAACGGCGGCGGCCGGGTCACCGACCCGGCCGCCGCTTCCGTCCTCGCGCTGTCGACGCCGCTCAGCCCTCGGCCTCGTCGGCCAGGAGGTCGTCGTCGCCGCCGTCGTTCTGCTCGTACAGGCGCAGCTTCTCGCGCAGCGTCTGCCGGCTGATGCCCAGCAGGCGGGCGGCCTTCGACTTGTTGTTCTCGGTCTTCTCGAGGGTGTACAGGATCTGCAGGCGCTCGACCTCCGACAGGGGCAGCAGGCCCAGCGCCTGCCCCGCACCCGCGGCCGCCGCGCCGTGGCGCGGGTTGCGGCCCTCGATGATGTGGTCGGGGAAGTGCCCCGCCTGCAGCGCCCGCGGCTCCTCGAGGATCATGATCCGCTCGATCACGTTGCGCAGCTCGCGCACGTTGCCCGGCCAGGGGTACTTCTGCAGCATGGCCAGCAGCTCGTCCGACACGGGCTCGGTCTGCAGGCCCATCTGCCCGTTGAAGTCGCGGATGAACGCATCGATCAGCACCCGCAGGTCATCCGGGCGCTCGCGCAGGGGCGGCACGTCGATCTCCACCACCTGCAGGCGGTAGTAGAGGTCGTTGCGGAAGGTGCCCTGCTCGATGGCATCGCCCAGGCGGCGGTTGGTCGCCGCGACGATGCGGGCCCCCACCTCCAGGTCGTCCTTGCCGCCGACCCGGCGGAAGCGCCGGTTCTCCAGCACGCGCAGCAGCCGGCTCTGCAGCAGGATGCCCATCTCGCCGATCTCGTCCAGGAAGATGGTGCCGCCGCCCGCCAGCTCGAACAGGCCCTCCTTGCGGCCCTTGGCGTCGGTGAAGGCGCCCTTCTCGTAGCCGAACAGCTCGCTCTCCAGCAGGGTCTCGGGCACGGCGGCGCAGTTGATCTCCATGAAACGGTCGCCGCGGCCCTGGCTGACCTCGTGCACCGCGCGGGCGACGATCTCCTTGCCCGAGCCGGACTCGCCCGAGATCAGGATCGACGTGTCGTTGCCGCTGCGGCTCGAGCCCACCTTCTCGAGCAGGCGCGCCACCTTCTCCAGTCCCGGGCACGAGCGGATCATGCGCATGTACTGCCCGTCGGCGGCGCCGGCGGCGGCGGCCGTGGGACGCGCCGGCCGCTCGTCCGCGGCGGGCTCGCGCCGGTCGGGCGTCGCGCGCAGGGCGGCCTTCACCTGCTTCTTCATCTCGCCCAGCTTGAAGGGTTTCTTCACGTAGTCGTAGGCGCCCAGCTTCATGGCGCCGATGGCCGAGTCCACGTCGCCGTACGCGGTCATCATGATCACCGGCGTCTCGTTGCCCTGGTTGCGCAGGGCCTGCAGGATCTCGAGCCCCGACACGCCCGGCAGCTTGAGGTCGGTGATGACCAGGTCGAACACCTGGTTGTGGCATCGGGCGAGGGCCTCCTCGCCCGACTCGGCGGTCTCGACGTCGTAGCCGTCGGCCGCCAGGCTCTCCTGCAGCGAACTGCGGATGGTGGCTTCGTCGTCGACGATCAGGATCCTGGCGGTCATGAGGCTTCCTCCCGTTGTTCGAGCGGCCGCTGCGACGCGCGCCGGGGCAGGCACACGCGGAAGACGGTCTCGCCGGCGTCGCGGTCGACGGCGATCTCGCCGCCGTGGGCCGTGACGATCTTGTGGCTGATGGCCAGGCCGAGGCCCGTGCCCGAGCTCTTGGTGGTGTAGAAAGGACGGAAGATGCGCGGCAGGTCGGCCGCCGGCACGCCCGGTCCGTCGTCGCGGACCTCGCAGACCAGCCCGGCCACGCGCTGGCGCGTGCCGCGGGCCGGATCGGCCAGGGCCACCGGACCGTCCTGCAGCAGCACCCGCAGCCGCCCGCCCTCGGGAGCGGCGTCGATGCCGTTGATCAGCAGGTTCAGCAGCACCTGCTTCAGCTGGCCGCCGTCGGCCAGCAGCTCGCGGCGCTCGGCCCCGGCGTCGGCCAGGCCCTGCAGCTCGACCCGCACGCGGCGGCTCTCGGCGCGCGGGCGCACCAGGTCCAACGCATCCTCGGCCAGGCTGCGCAGGTCCACCGGACCCCAGTCCGGCACGTAGGGCCGCACGAAGTTCAGCATGCGCGTGATGGTGTCGTCGATGCGCCCCACCTCGCGCGTGATGACCTCGATGTAGCGGCGCCGCCGGTCGCCCTCGTCCAGCTGGTCGGCCAACAGCTCGGCCTGGGCGCTCAGGCCCATCAGCGGGTTGCGGATCTCGTGGGCCAGGGTCGCGGACATCTCCACCAGGCCCTCGAGGCGGTCGGCGCGCAGGCGCTCGGCCTCCAGGATGCGCGACTCGCGCAGGTCCTCGGCCACCACCACCAGCCACTGCTCGCCCCGCACGCGCCCCGGCATGCCGCTGGTCTGCAGCAGCACCGGGATGCGCGTGCCGTCCTCGCTGAGCACCGCGCCCTCGCCACGGTGGCTGCCGTCGGGGCGGTCGCGCAGGAAGGCCGGCAGCGGGCCGGCGTGGTCGTCCACGGACAGGCGCGCATCCAGCAGCAGCTCGGGCAGGCCGTCCTGGCCCGCGGTGGGCTCGACGCGGCGGCCGCGGCCGATGGTCAGCAGGAAATCCTCGCCCGCCTCGCCCGGCGCCGGGCGGCCGGTCAGCATCTCGCGCGCCGCGCGGTTGGCGAACACGGTGCGGCCGCCCTCGTCCAGCACCCAGATGGCGCTGCGCACGGTCTCGAGCACGCGCGCGTTGAAGGCGCCGATGTCGCGGATGCGGTCGAGCATCTGCGCGCCCGCGACCTCCTCGCTCAACACCACCTGCACCGCCTGCAGGAAGGGCAGGAAGCGCCCTGCGGCCGCGCGCCGGCGCTCGGGGTCGGCGAACAGCAGCAGCAGGTAGCCCAGGCCGCTCTCCTGGTGCTCGAGCGGCAACGCGATGATGCGCCGCGGACCGGCGGCCCCGGGTGCGGCCGGGTCGAGGCGGAACACGCCCGGCGCCATGATGCTCTCGGCGACGGCGGCGTCCACCTGGTCCTGCAGGTCGACCAGCACCTTGTCCCACGACCGCTCTTCCCAGCGCCAGGTCTGGCGCGCGGCGCAGGGACCGCCGGGCGCCGAGCGCAGGATCAGCGCCGCGCCGCCCGCGCCCACGAAATCGGCCAGGCTGCGCAGGATCTCGCGCAGCACCTCGTCCCAGTTGCGCGCGGCGCTCAGCTGACGGCCGAAGCGGTACAGCAGCGAGAGCTCGGCCATGGCGTCGGTGAGCTGGCGGTTGGCGGCGGCGAGGGTCTCGTGGGCCTGCAGCAGGTCGTCGGTCGAGCGCGCCGACTCCTCGTCCAGCTGCCGGCGCAGGCGCCGCAGCATCCCCAGGGTCTCGCCGGACGCGTTGCGCGCGAGGCGGCCCTGGTCCCGCAGCTCCAGGCGCCGCTCGGCGCGGATCAGCATGTTCACCCAGTCCAGGGGTGCGATCGGCACCGACAGGGCGTCGAACAGGCCCGCACGGAAGAACCGCACCAGCTGATCGCCGGGCAGGCGGCCGTGCAGCAGCACCACCGCCGGGGCCTCGGGCAGGGCGCCCAGGTCCTCGAGCCACGCCATCAGCCGCTCGCCCCCGGCGTCGCCGGCGAACGCGTCCTGGTGGGCGATCACCAGGCGGCCCCGGCCGTCGGCCTGCAGGCGCGCCAGCGCCGCCGCCGGCTCGGCGGTGGCGTCGGGCTCGCGGTCCCTGTCGGGCGCGGGCCACCCCGCGGGGCCCACGAACAGGGCGTCCCGCGGCCAGGGGGCCGGCAACGCGAACAGGTTTTCGTCCATGGCGTTCCCCCGGCGGAAGCGAAGGGTCCGGCGCGGCTTCAGACCCTAGACTGTAAAGATATTTACCAGGTGAAGCAATAAAAAAAAGAGGGCTCCCAAGGGAGCCCTCGATCTCGTGGTTTCGCCGGAGGGTCTAGAGTTCCTCGATCCCCCGGATCACCCGCCCCAACCCGTCGGCGACCTTGGCCTGCACCTCGACGGACTGGTAGTACCCCTGCGCCAGCCGCTGCTTGACCTCGGCGACGCGGTCGGCGCGCACGTCCGGTTCGGCGGCGGCCGCGGCGATCCCTTCGTCCAGCGTCTGGCGCAGGTTGGCCAGCCGATGGGCCGTGTCCGAGATCTCGGCCTTGTCCGCCGCGCGCTCCGGACGCGCCGGCTGGGCCCCGCCCTCGCTGCTGAGCCTGCCGGCCTTCTCGTCGCGCTTCTGCGTGGCGGCGAAGGCGTCAAGAGCGCTCTGGCGCGCCAGCGGATTGTTCTGGATCGGGTTCATCGCCATGGCTTCTGTGCCTCGTTTCGTCGGCGCCGGGTGGATGCGTTTTGCACGATCCAAGCAAGCCCGGTGCCCAACGGAAAATCCTGCCCCTGCACCTGGGAACGAGTATCGGCACGATCGGCCAAAACTTGAGCCCACAAATGGTTGGCTCCTGCCCAGCCCCGGAGGCCGGGCCCCGCCGGCGGCGCTCCCGGCCACCAGGGCACCCGGCACGAAACCTGTCAGGGGGACGATCCGGGCCCCGCCGGTCCCGTCAGCCGGGCCAGCCGTTCGGCCAGGGGCGCCAGTTCGGTCCACTGGGGGCAGGCCTCCAGCAGCCGACGCACCAGCACGGCGGCCTCGGGCAACCGGCCCACCTTGATCAGCAACCGCAGTTCCTCGCGGTCCAGCAACAGGCTGGGCGCCGGCAGGGCGGCCCGGGCCGCGGCCAGCGCAGCAGCCACGTCCCCCCAGCGCTCGCCGTCGGCGCGGCACCGGATCAGTTCCAGCCAGGCGAACAGGCTGGTGGCGTCGCCCCGCGTGGCCGAGGCCAGCAGGGCCTCGGCCTCGTCCAGGCGCCCGGCCTCGCGGCGCAGGCGTCCCAGCAGCACCTGGCCGCGCACCACGGCCGCCAGGTCCGGGGGACCGGCGGCGACCATGGCCAACTCGGCGTCGGCCTCGGCGGCGCGGCCCTCCTCGAGCAGCGCCGTGGCCCACTCCAGGCGGGCGGCCGGGTCCGACGGATCATCCTGCACCTTCAGCCGCGCCAGGCGGCGGTACCGCTCCGAGCGCGCCTGGTTGACCGCATCGCCCATGGTGTAGCCGTAGTGGTGGATGGGCACGTCGAGCAAGTGGATGGGCAGGCGCGCCACCTGGATCGCCGGCAGCACCGACTCGTGCACGCGGCCGGTGAAGCGGATGCTCGGCCGGTTCGGCCAGATGCCGATGCGGCGCGAGGCGAAGTAGCCCGGGTAGCCGCGCTCGCTCGCCGGGTACTGCCCCACAACCGGCTGCCACTCCACATGGGTGCGGCCGGCCATGTAGTTGCGCGCCTCCTGCACGAAGGCGCGGTCGGGTCCGGCCAGGATGCGCCGCAGCCGGGCGAAGTCGGCGGCATCGATCTGCTCGTCGGCGTCCATCAGCAGGATCCACC
>DAOPJF010000174.1:0-5920 GCA_035399525.1 Candidatus Krumholzibacteriia bacterium
CGCGGTGCGCGCGAGCATGAGCATCCCCGGCGTGTTCCCGCCGGTGGAATGGGACGGCCGCCACCTGGTCGACGGCTACCTGGCGCGCAACCTGCCCGTGGACGTCGTGCGGGCGATGGGTGCGGACATCGTCATCGCCGTGGACGTGGGCGCGCTGCCGGACAGCACCGACGTCACGCGCCTGAGCACGATGTCGGAGATCGGCCAGCAGACGGCGCTGATCCAGTCGCGGCAGAACGTCGATCCGCAGGTGGCGCTGGCGGACGTGGTCATCCGGCCCGACATGCCGGGCATCACGACGCGCGACTTCAAGCTCACCACCGCGACCATCCCCCTGGGCGAGGCCGCGGCCCGCGGCGTGGCCGACCAGCTGGCCGCGCTCGCGGTGGACCCCGACGCCTACGCCCGCCACGTGGCCGCCCACCGCATGCCCGCGCCGGGCGGCGTGACGATCGAGCGCATCGAGGTGAAGGCCGACGCGCACACCTCGGCCGAGGCGATCCGCCACCGTATCCGCCAGCCGCTGGGACAGTACTTCTACCTGGAGGACCTGAAGGAGGACCTGGTCCACCTGTACGATCGCGGCGTCTACGAGCTGGTCGACTTCTCCCTGGCGCGGGTCGCGCCCGGCAGCAACGGCGCGGTGCTGACGGTGACGGCCAAGCGCAAGGTCTACGCGCCCCACATCGTGCACTTCGGGCTGTCCTACGAGGCCGGCGAGACGGGCCGCAGCGCGGTGAACCTGCGCATGCGCGTGTCGAGCCTCGAGCTCAACAGCCGGGGCGCCGAGCTGCGCAACGACCTGCAGCTGGGCCGCGCCGACTACCTGAGCTCCGAATACTACCAGCCGCTGACCATGTCGCGCGTGCCCTTCGTCGCGCTGCGCGGCCGGGCCGGCGGCCAACTGCGCCCCTGGTACTACGACTTCCGGCGCTGGGGCGAGTACCTCGAGAAGGAGTACAGCGCCGGGGCGGACCTCGGGTTGCGCCTGGGCGTTGCCGGCGAGATCCGCGGCGGCGTCAACTACGGGCATCTCTCGACCGAGGACCGCACGGGCCTGTCCCTCGCCGAGTTCGACGGCGCCTACGGCGGCTGGGTGGGCCGCATCGCCTTCGACATGATGGACTCGCCCGTCTTCCCGAGCCACGGTTTCGAGGGCTGGTTCCGGGTGTTCCGGTGCGATCCGGCCTTCGGGTCGGGCCTGGACTATACCCAGGCGCAGGGCGTCTTCCGCACCGTGACGACCGCCGGGCGCAACACCTACGGCATCACGTTCCAGGGCGGATCGAGCCTCGGCACCACGCTGCCCGAGCACGCCATGTTCACCCTCGGCGGCATCGGCCGGCTGACGGCCTACGCATCGGACGTGTTCCGCGGCGAGAGCTACGGCCATGCCGCGCTCATGTGGTACCGGCACATCGGCGGCGGCCTGAGCCCCTACTCGACCAAGTGGTACGTGGGCGCCTCGGTCGAGGCCGGCAACGCCTGGCGCGAGGCCAGGGAGGCAGGCCTGGACGACCTGCGCGGCTGCGCGTCGGCGTTCATCGGCGCGAACACGATGCTCGGGCCCCTGCTGGTGACCTACGGGCGCGCCGGCGACGGGCACGACGCCTACTACGTCACCCTCGGGCGGGTCTTCTCGCTGCTGGACTAGGGGCGGCGGGGCCTCAGTAGCGGCGCACCCACTTGAGCTCGAGCCCCGAGGCCTCGTCGCCCTCGCCGTAGACGGTGACCAGGCGGAACATCTCGCTGATGGCGTACTCCATGGTCAGGAAGTACGTGCCCGCCTTCTCCAGCGACGTGCTGTACTTCAGCAGCACGCGCGGCCCGATGTACTTGCCCGCCGACAGCGTGCTGCCGCCCTCGCTGTCCGAGCCCAGCTCGACGATGTCGACGCCCAGCGTGCCCGAGACCGAGTTCTGCAGCCCGGCCGTGCCGAACACCATGGCCAGGCCCGCCAGGTTCTCGCGCAGCTGCTGGGCCGGATCCTTCTCGCTGCCGCTGCGGCCGCGCTGGTCCTCGTCCAGCGCGTTCAGCGGACGGCCGAACAGCAGGAAGGCCACGATGTCGGCGCGGTTCATGTCCGGGTCGCTGGCCAGGTCGATCACCGGGTCCTGGCCGTCCCGGTGACCTGCAGCCGGATCTCGGTGCCCTCGATGCGCGTCTCCAGCTGCAGGTCCAGGCGCGGATCGGCGGGCACCTTCCCCGTGAAGTGGACCTCGGCCCGGCTGATCTCGAAGTTCCGGTTCATGAAGCGCAGCGTGCCGCGCACCGCCCGCACCTGCCCGCGCAGGGCCGGCCCGGGCAGCCCCCGCGCGTCGTGGCCGCGCCGGACATTCACGTCCCCGGCCACCTCCACGTCCAGGCCGTAGCCGTAGATGCGCAGGTTGCCGGGCAGGCGCAGGTCCAGGTCCAGGTCGGGCAGCACCGGGGCGTCGCGCAGCTTCTCGTCCGCACCCCAGGCCGGCGCCGCCGAGCCGTCGGCGGCCGCGCTCGAATCGGCGGCCGCCAGGGTCCACAGCACCGGTGCGCCCTCGGCAGGATGCAGGTTGCGCGGCAGCTCGGGGATGCGCAGGAAGCCCGAAGTCACGGTCACCGTGCCGGCCAGGCGCGGGTCGAGCGGCGAGCCCTCGAGCCGGCAGTCGGCGTCGAGCTCGACGCGGGAGTTCGCCGGCAGTTCGACCCGCAGCCGGCGCGTGCGCACCGAACCGGAGACCTGTCCCGCCTGGCTGTCGGCCGCCGCGGCCACCGGCAGCCGCGCGTCGGCGGCCACCATCACGCTGCCGCGCAGCCCCATGTCCGGCGGCAGCACGGTGCGCAGCAGGGCCATGGGGATGGCCTGTTCGGGCACCAGGATCTCGACCATCCCGTCGCTGGCGTGTTCCCAGCGCCGTGTCATGCGGTTGAAGCGTCCGGGCCAGCGCACGGCTCCGGCAAGCACCGTCGTGTCCGCCGACTCGATGCCGAAGTCGGCCGCCAGGCCGGCGGCGGTGCCGTCGTCGAGCCGGAAGTCCAGGCGGGCGCCGACCGAGCCGTGCTCACGGTGCGGTTGCGCGCGGGCGGCGAGCGAACCGGCGAAGACCGTGGTGTCGGCGGCGACCTCGAGCATCAGGCCCCCGTCGACCTTCACATCGAGGCCGCCGTCGCGCGACCAGATCTCGGCCGGCGCAAGGTCCTGCAGCAGGTCCTCGGAGAGCTCGAGCCCCACCCGGGCCTCCAGCCGCGCATGATCCGGCGCCAGGCGCCCCCCGGCCTGCACGAAGCCGGCGGCGCCCGCAAGATCCAGGGTGTCGATGGTGACGCAGCGCGCCGCGGTGTCGACGATGACCGTCGCCGGGCGTTGCAGCCGCAATCCCTGCCCCGCCAGGTCCAGCGCCAGGGAATCGAGGCTCAGGACGGCGACCGAATCCACCCGCGCCCGCAGCAGCAGAACGGCCCCCAGGTCGCCCCGGCGGACGGCCGCGGCGGTCCGCCAGCGGTACCCGTCGGCGGCCGAGTCGCTGCGGTCGACGGCCAGGTCCAGCGAATCGGCCAACGCCTGGCCGTGCCAGACCAGGCCGCCGTCGGCGCGCGCCCGGACCGCGAAGCGACGCCGGTCCCCGGCCGCCTCGACGGAGAACTCCGGCACGGCGCCCGGCCCGGCATCGAGGGTCCCGGAGGCCTGCAGCGCGCCGCGCGGATCCGAGAGCGCCCCCTCCAGGCGCAGGCTCGTCACCAGGCCGTAGTCCCCGCCCGCCAGGGGCGCGGCGAAGCGCTCGACCAGCGGGCACGGCGCGGTCAGCGCCAGGTCGGCCGCCAGGTCGAACGCGCCGGTGTCGCCGGACGCGGCCACCGCGACCACGACACCCGGCGCGCGCAGCGACAGGGAATCGAGCCGGACGCGCGCGCCCAGCGGCGCCCGCGGATCGACACTGGCCGCGCCCTTCACGCGTCCTGCCGCGACGCCGAAAGCCCGTCCGAACGTCGCATCCACCGCGGCGTCGAAGCTTCCGGCCGTGCGCAGTTCGCCACGCGGTGCAGCCACCGAGGCCTGCAGATCGGCGTTGCCCAGCAGCAGGCTGTCGCCCCTCGCGAAGCCCGTACCCGCCAGCGTGACCTCGGCCCGGTCGCGCGTCGCGGCGGCATCCAGGTCCACCCGCCCCACGCGCCAGTCCGACCAGCGCCCGCCGCCGCCGAGCTTCAGCGTGACCTGCGGGGCCTCCATCGAACCGCGGATGCCGGCCTCGAACTGCATGCGCCCCTCGGCATCCCCGGCCGCCGGCAGGACCATCGCCAGCAGCGGCAGGGGTGTCTGCGCCGCGACCACGAGCCGCGCTTCGAGGTTGCCGTCGTCCCAGCGGCCGTCGGCGTGCGCCTCGGCCCCGGTCACGGCCAGGTCCAGTGCGTCGAGTGTCATCCGGCCCGACACCGGGTCCGCCAGCGGTGCATCGATGGACACCTGCAGTTCGGCCCGGTCGAGGGCCGGCAGCGGATCGATCCGCAGCGCGACCTCGCCCTGCACGCGCCCTTCGCGCCGGGCGCCTTCGACCGCCAGCACGCAGGCGAACGGCTCGAGATCGCTGCGCGGCACCACGGCCGGCCACGCGTCGCCCGCCAGGGCGGCCACGGGCGCGGCCACGCGCAGCCGCAAGGAACCGGCCAGGTCGGGCTCCACCTGCAGGCGGCCGGCGCCGTCCAGGCGCAGCGGTTCCAGCGCCGCCTTGCGCCAGCGGGCCCGCAGCGGCTCGGGCCCGGCGTCCGCGACCACGAGCGCCAGGGTGTCCAGCTGCACCGTGCGCACGTCGTGCCGCCAGCGGGCGATCAGCCGGCCCGACGCCAGGTCGACGGCCATCCCCTGCTTCGCCTGCACCGCGACCGCCAGGGTGTCCACCGCCAGCGAAGGTCCCGGCGAGCGGAGATCGGCGCGGCCGACCAGCCGCAGGTTCGCCAGCGCCAGGTCGGGCGCCACGACGGCCCGGCCGACGCCGAGCCTCAGGTCCAACACCGCCGCCGCCGGCACGCCCGGGGCCCCGCCCTCGTGCAGGAAGCCGCCGGCGGCCTTGTCCGTGGCCGTTGCGGTCGAATCCACCGCGGCCGCGGGGAACAACGCCGTGATCGCCGGCACGTCGAGGCTGGCCGCGTCGACGTCGAGGTGCTCGACGACCGCCTCGTGCCGCATGAGCGCACGCACGTCGACCGCCGCGGCCACGCGCGTCACTGCCGCCAGCGTATCGACGCGGGATGTCGCCGGGTCCGCGGGCGCCAGCCACAGCACGTCGTGCAGCTCGAGCGTCCCCCAGCGCGGCCACGACACCGCGCCCGCGGTCAGGCGGCCGGGAAGCGCGCGGTCGGCCAGGCCCACGCCCCAGGTCAACAGGCGCCCGCGCACGGACGGCAGCTGCAGCATGACGAAGGCCGCCAGCACGACCGCCGCGACCACGGCCGCGACGCGCCCCACCAGGCGCCGCACGCGCCCCCATGCCGCGCGCCGCGCTACCATGGGTAGCCGATCCCGAAATGCCAGAGCGTGCGGGGCTCGCCGGCCTGGGGCATGCCCAGGATCCAGCTGTGCCCCACGCGCAGCGGGCCGATGGGCGTGCGCACGTCGAGGTCCGCACCCCAGGCCGTCTGCAGGCTGGCCAGATCCACCTCGTCGGGCGTGCGCCACACGTTGCCCGTGTCCAGGAACAGCGCGCCCTCGAGGATCCACACCAGGGGCCGCCGCCACTCGGCGCCCGCCAGCAGCATGGCCTGGCCGCCGCGGGGATTGTCCTCGGCGTCGCGCGGGCCCAGGCGCCGCCGCGCGTAGCCGCGCATCGAGTTGTAACCGCCGGCGTAGAAGCGCCGGTTCGGCAGCACGTCGGTGCTGTCCCGCAACGGGCGCGACCAGCCCCCGCGCACGCGCAGGGCCGCGGTGCCGCCCGCGCCCAGGGGCAGCAGC
>DAOPJF010000175.1:0-5911 GCA_035399525.1 Candidatus Krumholzibacteriia bacterium
GCCGCCGGAGGCACGGATCCAGCCCGTGGTGACCGAAGCCGCGGCCGGTGCGGCCATCAGGGCCGCGGCCGCGACGGCCGCCGCCGCCAGGCCCGTGCGGTGATGCCCCTCCGGTCGCCCCATCGCGGATCAGAGCCCGAGCTCGAGCACCGCGTTGCGGCCGCCGAAGCCGTCGTCGCGCGTGCGCGCAGCCAGGGGATCGGGCAGCCAGCGCTCGCCGCCGTTCTCGACGAACTGGTACTCGTAGTCGTCCGCCGGCAGCGCCAGCCAGGCGGTCCACACGCCGTCCTCGCGCGACATGGGCGTGGCGGCGGCATCCCAGCCGTTGAAGTCGCCGGCGACGTTGACCTGGCGCACGCGGTCGTCGCCCGGCGCGTAGACCAGGCGCACCCAGTGCACGGCCGGTTGTCCGGCCACGGCGGCCAGGTCGGTGCGCGCCGGGGGCGAGGTCGGCCTCCCGAGCCGTCCCAGCGTCCAACCCGCGCCGATGCACAGCACGAGCGACGCGGCCACCGCCCAGGTGCGCCAGCGGGGCAGGCGCGGGCGCACCCGCCGCCCGTCCGCCGGCAGGGCCGCCATCACGCGGTCGGTGAAGTCCGGCGCCGGGCCCGGCGGCGCGGCGCAGGTGAACCGATCCAGCGCCGCCTCGATGCCGCGCAGGTCCCGGGCGAGCGCCGGATCGGCGGCCAGGCGGGCCTGGAGCGCCGCCGCCTCGGCCTCGGTCAGGTCGCCGTCGAGGTAGCGGACCAGGAGCGTGTTCATGGGAGACCTCCCTCGGGGATCCCGGCCATGGCGCCGCCCTGGGCGGCCATGGTGCGGGGCCGGATGTCCAGCACGTCGCGCAGCTGGGTCCGGGCCCGGTGCGCGCGGACCTTCAGCGTGCCCACGGTGTCGCCGGTGTGCGCGGCGATCTCGGCGAAGCTCCAGCCCGCGAAGTAGCGCAGGGTCAGCACTTCGCGGTAGGCCGGCGGCAGGCGGCCCAGGGCCGCGACCAGCTCGCCGTCGCGCTCGCGTCGGCACAGGCCGGCCAGGGGATCGTTGTCCTCGCGTTCGTCGGCGGGCTCGGCGGCCGACCCCAGGCTCTCGAGGCGTTCGTCCAGCGACACGATGGTCCGCCGCCGCTGGCGGCGCCGGATCTCGTCGCGGGCCAGGTGGATCCCGATCTGCACCAGCCAGGTGCTGAAGCGGGCCTCGGCGCGGAAGGTGTCCAGGCTGCGAAAGGCGCGGATGAATGCCTCCTGGGCCAGTTCGTCGGCCAGGACCGGATCGGCCACCAGGCGGACGAGGACGCCGTAGAGCGCGTCGTGGTGGCGATCGACCAGCACGCGGAAACGCTCGCGATCGCCGCCGCGCACGGCGGCGATGACGGCCCGTTCGTCGTCGTGTCCCATGACGAGGCCTTTCAGCCCGGCGCCCGGCGTGTCCCCCTCCCCACCCGGCACACACAGAAAATACATTTTCAAATAAAGACGCAAGCCGCATCGCCCGCAGGGAAAGGGAGGGGCCGCCCGCGCTCCGGAGGCGGGGCGGCCCTGTCCTGCCGATCCGCTAGAACGTCCCGGGCCAGATCGGGGCGAACATCAGGCCGGGGAAGAACATCCAGGTGTTCTGCGCACGCTCGTGCACGCGGTGCCGGAACGGGCCGCCGTGCTCCTCGATCGGGGGAGCGAAGGAGAGGAGCGTCTGGCAGCTGCCGTCCCGCAGCCGGTCACGGTCACGGATCTGCAGGCGATCCAGGTCCGGAACGTCGAGGGCGCAATCCTGCAGCTGGTCGCGCAGCTGGTCGCGGGTCTGCAGCCGGTCGCCGTTGTCCGAAGGCGTGCCGGCCAGGGCGGGGGAGGTCAGGGCGACCGCGAGCGCGAGCAGCGTCACGCAAAAGGCGCCCGTGAGTCCGAACTGGGTCTTCATGGCGATCCATCCTCTCGTTGAATCCGGTTCGCGTCGGTGTCGGTGGCGATTGGTGTTCGGGGCGCCTCGAACGCCGGGTGAGACGACGGCGGGGGACGGCGGTTACGCGGGGATAGGCGAAAGGGGGCCCGGCCGAAGCCGGGCCCCCTCGTGTCGTCCGCCCAGGCGGAGACTAGCGGAACATGGCCTTCACGGCGCCGAACGTCGTGCTCTCGCTGGCGACAGCGCCGCCGGTCGAGCTGAAGTTCATGGTGTAGGTGCCGCACGAGCCGGTGCCCCAGCTGTCGATGACGATGAACACCGTGGTGTCCGCGCCGGTGTTGGTGTAGGAGACGGTCTCGGCCTGGCCGGTGAGCGTGTTGTCCGCGTAGGCGAGGCAGTTCATGGGCTCGACGCAGGAGTCGACGACCCACAGGGCGCCGTCGGCGGTGTTGGTCACGTCGACGGTGAAGCTGCTGCCGGCGGGCATGAAGACCTCGTAGTAGTCCTCGAGGCCGGCCTCGGTGTAGTCCTCGCAACCCAGCGCGCTGACCTCGTTGGCGCCGTCGCAGGTGTCGCCCTCGAAGTAGGTGCCGGTCACGTCGAGCACGTTCGCGCAGAAGCTGGCGGGCTCGGGCACGGCGGCCGAGTTGATCGAGAAGGTGAAGTCGCAGGCGGCGCCGTTGTAGCCGTCGACCACGAAGTAGAAGTCGCCGCTGACCGGCACGTTGGTCTGCACGCCGCTGTCCACGACGATCAGGCAGTTCAGGGTCTCGTCGCAGCCGTCCAGCACGGCCATGTCGAGGTCGCAGCCGTTGCCGGCGATGTCGGCGGTGAACATGGCGGGAGCCGCCAGGTACAGGTGGTAGACCACCTCGCCGCCGCTCTCGTTCCAGGTGCTGCAGCCGTAGGTGCTGACGTTGTTCGGCGCGCCCACGTTGGTGCCGACGTACACGTTGTCCAGGGCGATCTCGATGGCGCCCGAGCAGTCCAGCAGGCCCTTGTTGGCCCCGCCGTCGCCGGCATCCTTGACCACCGGGGTCTTGTTGAGGCTGCTGAGCATGTCGGTGCCGGCGAAGGCCGAGCCGGCGACCAGGGCGATGGCGCATGCGGCGAGGATCATTTTCTTCATGGATGTCCCTCCAGGTTCGTGATGTCGCCCGGATCCCTTCGTGGGGCCCGGACCTCGTGGTTCCCGGCGACCCTGGCGGGCCGTTGCCGGAAACCGGGCGATGGCGGGGATGTCGACGTCGATCCTGAACGACCAGACCCTCTGAAGACCAGACCTTCCGACGGCCAGAACCGCTGCAGCCCCCCTGATTTCCCCCGATGACTGATCTGTGACGCAATTCGACAGGTGAAATCAGCTCGACCGTATCAGAAAACCCGCGGGCGGTGCAAGAGAAAACATCAAAAAAATTCGACGGGATCAGGCCGCGGCGGCGACGCACATCGGACATGCGTCCCGCCGCCCGTCGCCGCATGCCGCCGGAGCGGCCCGGGATGCAAAAGTCCCGAAATCGGCTTCGATCGCGCCATTCGGGGCGAATTTGCGAGGATAATGTTACGAAAACGAGATTCAAATTTGCCGAGAAATTGTATTTTAGATAATCGGACAGATGCTCACCGGAAAAAATCGGGGCCGCCGTGCAACTAACCTATCATCAAATGGAGGCCGCGGGATAGAGTGCCAAGCGCAGGGGTGGGACATATACGCCTGTACTGCCCCGGCACCGCCCGGTTGTTGCACCAATCTTCAGGACCGGGCGGGCTCCCTTGATCGGAGGTCCATGCCCATGTGGCGCCGGGCGCCTCGGTACCGGTTAACGTGACGTTCACGCCGACGGCCGCCGGGGCGGCGACGGGCGTGCTGACCCTGACGACGAACGACTCGGTGAACCCGACGGTGACGGTCGACCTGGCCGGCGCCGGGTCAGTCGCGGTCCAGTTGCGTCCGGATCGCCGCGGCCAGGGCCGCCGCGGTGTAGGGCTTCTCGATGAGCGTGAACCCGTCCTCGAGGATGCCGTGGCGCGCGATGATCTCGTCGGTGTAGCCCGAGCAGTAGAGCACGGCGATGCCCGGGAACAGTTCCCGGGCCCTGCCGGCGACCTCGCGCCCGTTCTGGCGCGGCAACACGACGTCGGTCAGCAGCAGGTGCGGCGGTGCCGCGGCGCGGGTCATCATCGAGATCGCGGCCTCTCCGTCGGGTGCGCACAGGACCGTGTAGCCGAGCCGGGCCAGGACGTTGGTCGTGAACTGGCGCACGCTCGGCTCGTCCTCGACGTAGAGGATCGTCTCGTTGCCGCCGCGGACCGGCTCGGCGGCGGGCTCCTCGGCGGTGCCGGCAGCGACCGGGTCGGCCACCGGCCACAGGATGCGGAAGGTCGTGCCCTTGCCGGGCTCGCTGTAGACCTTGATGCCGCCGCCGTTCTGCTCGACGATGCCGACAGCCGTCGCCAGCCCCAGGCCCGCGCCCTTGTCGCGTCCCTTGGTGGAGAAGAACGGGTCGAAGATGCGGCTGCGCGTCGCCTCGTCCATGCCCACGCCATTGTCGCTGATCGTCAGCAGGACGTAGCGGCCGCGGGCCAGGCCGTAGAACGCCTCGTCCTCGCGGTGGATCGTCAGCGCCTTGGTGTCGACGGCGACCAGCAGGTCGGATCGCGGACCGCCGCCGGCATGCAATGCGTCGCGGGCGTTGACCAGCAGGTTGCCCACCAGCTGGTCCAGTTGCTGCCGGTCGGCCTTGATCAGCGGCAGCGCGGGCGCCGCCCGGAACTCGAGGGCGATGTCCTCGCCGATCAGCCGGCGGTACATGCGCAGCGATTCGCGGATCTGCCCGTTCAGGTCGAGCGGCTGCGGCCGGATGATCTGCTTGCGGCTGAAGGCCAGCAGCTGCCGGGTCAGGTCCTGGGCCCGCTTCGCGGCGTCCAGGATGAGGTGCAGGTTGCCCTGCAGCTCCGGCGACAGCCCCTGGTCGAGCATCATCATCTCGGCGTAGCCGGCGATGACCGTCAACAGGTTGTTGAAGTCGTGGGCGACGCCCCCGGCCAGGCGGCCGACCGATTCCATCTTCTGCACCTGGAGCAGCTCGAGGCGCAGGCGCTCGCGCTCCTGCTCCGAGTGGCGGCGCTCGGTGATGTCCAGGTGGGTGCCGGCCATGCGCAGCGGCTCGCCGTCGGCATCGCGCTCGAACACCCGGCCGCGGTCCAGGACCCAGACCCAGCCGCCGCTCTTGTGGCGCATGCGCGCCTCGCACTCGTACAACGTCGTCTCGCCGCGGAAGTGGGCCTGCAGCCGCTCGTTCGAGGCCGCCAGGTCGTCGGGATGGACCAGGCGAACCCAGGTGTCGATGCTGACGGGCTCGAGCTCGTGCAGCTTGTAGCCGATGATCTCGGCCCAGCGCTCGTCGAACACCGTGGCGCCGCTCTTCACGTTCCATTCCCAGAGGGCCACGCCGGTGCCGCGCACGGCGACGTCGGCGCGTTCCTCGCTCTGCCTGAGTGCGGCCTCGGTGCCCTGCCGCTCCAGGACGCCGACCAGGAAGTCGCCCAGCATGGCGAGCATCGGCACGGTGTCGTCCGCATCGGGGGCCCGGTCGCCGGCGAACCCGACACCGAGCATGCCGATCAGCCGGCCATCCTGGTGCAGGGGCACCGAGGCGACGCGGTCGACGCCCAACTGGCCGAGGATCGCGCGCTCGGGCGCCGTCGCCGGCAGGTCGCCGACCGACAGCGCGACCGGGGCGGCGCAGGCGGCCAGGCGTTCGCGCAGCCGGGGAAAATCGTCGATGTCCAGGCGCTGCAGGTCCGCGGGGACGGGCTCGAGGTGCGCCGCGTGCCACTGGTGGACGGCCGTCAGCACGGCGCAGTCCCCGTCGTAGGAGCACAGGGCGCATCGGACCGCGCCGGCAAGCCGGCCGGCGCCCGCGAGGGATTCGGCCACCGCAGCGTCGAGGTCGGCGGGGGACCGGGACAGGAACGCCCGGGCGGACCACAGCAGGTGCTCCACCTGGTCGGGGCAGGT
>DAOPJF010000176.1:0-5901 GCA_035399525.1 Candidatus Krumholzibacteriia bacterium
GCGCAGGAAGCGGGTCTGCATGCCCAGGGGCATCTCGCCCACCTCGTCCAGGAACAGGGTGCCGCCGTCGGCCCGCCTGAACACGCCGTCGTGGTCGGCCACCGCGCCGGTGAAGGAGCCGCGCACGTGGCCGAAGAGCTCGCTCTCGAGCACGCCCTCGCTCATGGCGCCGCAGTTCAGGCTGATGAACGGGCCGTCGGCCCGGGCCGAGTTGTCGTGGATGGCGCGGGCCACCAGCTCCTTGCCCGTGCCGCTCTCGCCCAGGATCAGCACGTTCACGTCCAGCGGGGCGGCATGGGCGATCAGCGACAGCACCTCGGCGATGGCCCGGCTGCGGCCGACGATGCCGCTGCGCTCGCGGACCCGGCGCAGTTGCAGCAGGCGCTGCACCACCTGGTGGATCTCCTCGGGCTCGGCCTCGGCCGGCAGGTCGCGCACTGCGGCGCGCGAGCCCTCCTCGCCCGTGGGGGCCAGGGCATCGCCGGGCTCCTCGGCGCCGACGAGCACCAGGTCGGCGTCGGTCTTCATCGAGAAGAATTTTCGCAGCACGTGGCGGTAGCGCGGGTAGTCGCGGACGTCGAAGATGAACACCGAGGTGCGGCCAACGGCGATGCGGGCCAGGGCCTCGCTGGGCGAGTCGAACAGGAACAGTTCGACCTCGGGCAGCTCCCAGCGGGCGGCCGCCCCGTACAGGCGGTGGCGGCGGCTGAGCAGGATCACCGAGCGCAAGGCGGGCCTCCCGAAGGGATTACAATCGCGGCGTCATGCCTGACAACTTGACATCATACGGCGGTTAGGCGTTGTCGCCAACGAAAAAAGCCGCGGCAGACCGTGTCAGGTCCGCCGCGGCCCGGGACCGGCAGGCTCAGCTCTCGGCCAGGCTCACGAACACGGACGCCAGCTGGACGGCCTCGCGCAGGGCCGGAAGTTCGGCCTCGACGGCGTCGGGCGCCAGCCCGGCGGCCGCGTGCAGGCGCGCGGCGTCGGCGTGGCGGGGATCGAACCCCAGGTCGCTGCGGCTGGGCTCCATGGTGTTGGCCAGGTAGTCGGCCAGGGCCACCAGGGCGATGGCGCGCGCGGTCCGGTCGCCCGGAGCCGCCGGGCCGGCCACGTCCTGGTGGTGGCCGCCGAACACGGCGCACAGGAAGGGCGGGAAGCGCCACGACCGGGCGAAGGCCTCGCCCACGGCGGCGTGGTCGAAGCCGAAGGCCTCACGCTCGGCCTCCACCAGGCGGCGCCGGTTGCGGCTGCGGTCGAAGACGACGCCGTCGTACGTCTCGGGTGCGTAGAGCTCGATGACGAACTTGCCGAGGTCGTGCAGCAGGCCGGCGCTGAACAGCTCCTCGGGGTCCTCGTCCCCGGCCATGCGGGCCAGGTGCTTGGCGATGGCGGCGGTGGCCACCGAGTGGCGCCACAGGGCGCGGTAGTCCAGGCGGCCGCCCGCCGAGGCCACGGCGTTCATCAGGTTGGTGGCCACGGTCAGGCAGATGGCGACGCTGCGCATGGTCCGGTAGCCGATCACCGCGATGCAGCGGCCGATGTCGGCGATGCGCTCGCGCCCGCCGTAGTAGGGCGAGTTGGCCAGGCGGATGATCTTCGCCGAGAGCGGCGCGTCGACGCGCACGACCCTCGCCAGGTCGCCGGCCCCGCTGCCGGGGTCGTCGATCAGCCGGAGGATCTCGATCAGCGTCTCGGGGATCGAGGGCAGCTCGTCGATGGAGGCGATCATCGCCTGGACCGACAGCCTCGTGGTTTCCTTGGTCGGGGCCGCCATGCCCCCTCCTTCAGATGAAGATCTCCATCTCATCGGCCAGCGTCTCCTGCAGGCGCTGCGACGTCTCCTCGAACGCCGAGACCGGAAGCTGGAGGATCCGGTTCGCGGCGCATCCCTCGATGTCCAGGTCGGGCTCGTCGATGAAGCCGATGCCGAGCTTGTGGCAGAGCCGGTTGCCGAGGTCCAGGTACAGCAGCAGCGGCTCGTCCGGCGTGAGGGCGTCGGGGTTGTGGTGGTTCAGGATGACGTGTTCGAGGACGGGCGAGAACTTCCACTTGTTCACGAGCATGGCGCCCACGTGGGCGTGGTCGAAGCCCAGCACCTCGCGCTCGGTGGCGGCGAAGGGCCGGTTCTCGTTGTAGACGATCTGCACGACCTGGTCGAACTCGGCAGGAATCCGCATGTTCAGGACCAGCTTGCCGATGTCGTGCAGCAGGCCGGCGAGGAAGGCCTCCTCGGTCAGGGCCGGGATGCGCTTCTCGACCAGCAGCCGGCAGGCGAAGCCGCAGCCGATGCTGTGCTCCCACAGCAGGCGCTCCTTCAGGCCGGTCTGCGACGACTTCATGTTGTACAGGTTGCGCGCCGCGCTGGTGACCACCAGCGAACGGATCGAGTTGAAGCCCAGCATGACGATGGCTTCGGTCAGCGTCTTGATCTTGCGGCTGCAGGAGTACATCGCGCTGTTGGCGATCTTCAGGATGCGCGCGGTCATCGCCTGGTCGTCGGCGATGACCTGCTGCAGCTGGCGGGCGCTGGTGTTGGGATCGGACGAGAGCTCGAGCACCTTGCTCGCGACCTGCGGCATGGCCGGCAGGTCGCGGGTGGTCATGATCATGCGCTGCAACTGGTCGTTGGTCCGGCCGGGATCTGTGGCGGTCCCGGCCGCGGCCTCCAGCGTCGTGGTCATGGGTGCTCCCGGGCCGGGCCGCGGCGCGGCGGGCCCTGATCGGACTCCAGGCGGCCGTCAGGCGTCAGGCCCGGCCGCTCCTGTGGAGATATTCGACGCGATCGATGGGGCTCTTTAGGCCGGAGACGCCGGCAGTCCGTTCGGACCGCAGGGTTTCCAGCCGGGCGGCCGCGGCGGCCAGCCGGCGGTGGAGCTCCGGCAGCCGCGGATCGGCGGCCGCGGTCGGCGGGGCGGGCGGCGCCAGGGGCGCCGGCGACGGGGTGGCGGCGTAGCCGGTCCCGGTCAGGCGGACGGTCGGGGCCGCGGGGCGGCGCGCGGCGACCCGGCGGCGGACCTGCAGGAGTCCCGCGGCCACGACGAGGGTGCAGCCGAGGGCCACGGCCAGTGCGGCGGCCCAGAAGACCGGGCCCTGACCCTGCAGGAATCGGGCGGTGGCGTTCCAGTCCATCGGCGCGGTCCTTTCCCGGCGGGCGCCCTAGGCCCGCAAGTCGATCAGTGATCCCAGTTTCTCGGCGTCGTCGTCGGTCCCGGGGCCGTCGCCGTCCCGGTCCGGGCCGTCGTCGTCGGCGGCCCGCTCGGCCGCTTTCTGTTCGCGCCGCAGCCGGCGGCGGCGGCGCTTGTCCGGCTCTTCCTGCTCGGCCTCGATCCGCCGGTGGTCGGCGGCCTCGGTCTGGTTGACCCGCTGGACGTGCAGCTCCTCGCGGCGCTCGAGCTGGTCCTTGAACGGCGTGGTCGCCTGGGCCTGCTGCTGGGCGCGGCTCTGGGTCTTGGCCACCGTCCCGAGTTGGACGATCTGCGTCGGCAGGGACACGCCATCGCTGTTCACGCCGTTGCCTCCCGGAGGCGCCTCAGGCGCCGGTGCCCGGCCAGCCCGCCCCGTCGCGCGCCATCCACGCGAGGAACGAGCAGACCTGGAACAGCGAGAGGGCGGCCATCACGTTCACCGGCTCGAGATCGCGCACGCGCTCGGCGAGCGAGACGGGCGTCTTGGCCTTCTCGCGCTCGTCCTGGCGCTGCTGGATCTCGCGGGTGATCTGGCCGATGGACTGCTTGCCCTCGTTCCGCTGGATCTTGCTCTTGAGCCGCAGGATGGCCTTCGTGTGGATCTGGCAGACGCGGCTCTCGGTCACGTCGAGGATCTCGCCGATCTCCTTCAGCGTCAGCTCCTCGTAGTAGTACAGCACCAGCACGAGCTGCTCCTTCTCCGGGAGCTCGCCCATGCGCTTGCCGATCAGGTCCTTCATCTCCTGGCGCGCCAGCACCGCCTCCACGTCCTCGGTGGCGGGGTCGGGCAGGTACTCGCCCAGGCTGGTGGCGTTGTCGTCGTCGCCGGTCTCGGCGTCCAGCGACATGATGGTGGCGATGGAGACCTCGCCGATCATCCCGTCGAACTCGTCCAGGGGGATGTCCAGCTCGCGGGCCACCTCGGCGTCGGTGGCGGGGCGGCCCAGGCGCGCCTCGAGGGTGGCGTAGGCCTCCTCCAGCTGCTTGGCCTTGCGGCGCAGCGAGCGGGGGAACCAGTCCTGGCTGCGCAGCTCGTCCAGGATCGAGCCCCGGATGCGCGGGATGGCGAAGGTCTCGAACTTGATGCCCCGGGTGTGGTCGAACTTGTCGACGGCCTGGATCAGGCCCAGCAGGCCGGCCGAGACCAGGTCGTTGAACTCCACGTAGTGGGGCAGGCCGATGGCCATGCGACCGGCCACGTACTTGACGATCCGCGCATAGATGTTGACCAGTTCGCGGCGGGCGTCGTCGGCATCCTTGCCGTGGACGCGTTCCCAGACGTCGTGATGGGCGATCTGGATGGTCTCGGTCATGGCTCAGCCTTTCTGGGGGTGAAGGTCACCCGGGGACTGCACGATTCGTGCCATGGTCAGGCCTCCGCAGGCGGGGTCTCGGCCCGCTCCCGGCCCTTGCGGCGGGGTGCGGCCGGCTGCGGTTCGGGCGCCTTGGGCTCGAAGAGCGGCACGAACCGCACCGCGAGCGCCAGCAGCGAACCCAGGAAGAAGAAGCCGAGGTAGGCCCCCACCAGGCGCCGGCCCGTGGCGAGCAGGCTCCAGCCGTTCCACAGGCCCGCGGCCAGCACGATGCCGGCGGCGGCCAGGGCGACGGTGTTCACCAGCCGGTGGATCATGGCCCTCCTCCTACACCGCCGCCGTCACCGGCGTCGCGGGGACGAACGCCGCGGGCGCCCCTCCCAGGATCCGGTCCAGCAGCTCGCCCGTGGCGGCGATGCCCACCTCGCCGCCGTGGCGCGGGTCGCGCGACAGCAGCGAGAAGGGCAGGCCCACGGTCACGGTCAGGTCCAGCAGCTTGGCCCAGCGGCGCGAGCGGTCGGTGCGGCCGATGGCCAGCCAGTCGCAGCTCCAGGCGCGGATGGTCGGGGCCAGCTCGGCCAGGTCGCCGGTGTCGGCGTCCAGCGGCATCACGAAGTGGCGGTGGAATCCCGTGTTGGCCGCCAGCCAGCGATGAAGCGGACGTCCCTCGGCCATGGCGGCCGAGCCCAGCGCCGGCAGGTCCACCAGGACCACGTCGTAATCACCCAGCTGGTCGGCGTTCTCCTGCAGCTGCTCGGCGCGCCGCAGGATGGCCGCGTCGTAGCCGCCGTCGGAGGCGGCCTGCTGCAGGCGACGGATCAGGCCCTCGTCGTCGGGCATGACCGCCAGGACCAGGGTGCGCCGGCCCAGGGCCTGCAACCGGTCGGCGGCCGCCAGCACCAGGTCGGTGCGCCCGGCGCCCGGCGCGCCCAGGAAGGCGTGGCAGCCGTAGAAGCCGTCCCAGCCGCAGTTGCTGGCGGGCAGGTTGCCCTCGAGCCAGGTCAGGAAGGCCGCGCGGTCGCCGGGGCCGTGGCCGGTCTCGGCGGCGAAGCGGGCCAGCAGGTGGTCGACGGTGGCGCGGCGGGCGCCCCCGTCCTCGAGCAGGTCGGCCAACGCCGGGCGGGCGGCCTGGGCGGGCGCCTTGGGCGCGGCGGCCAGGTCCTCGACCAGGGCCTCGATGCGCTCGACCTCGCGCACCAGGTCGTCGACGGCGCCGGCGCCGGGCACGGTGGCGGCAGGACGGTCGGCGCGCTCCGGACGATCGGGGCGCCTGGCGCCGGGCACGCGGATGGTGACCTCCACCAGCTTCTCGCGGCCCAGGCCCTGGGCCTCGCGCCGGGACACGTTGCGCGTGTCCAGCACCTCGGCCTGGTCACCGTAGTCGCGCTTGATGCGCCGGTAGG
>DAOPJF010000177.1:0-5878 GCA_035399525.1 Candidatus Krumholzibacteriia bacterium
GGCCCTGGACCATCATGGAGATCTGCGGCGGGCAGACCCACTCCATCATGCGGCACGGCATCGACCAGCTGCTGCCCCGCGCGATCACCCTCGTCCACGGCCCCGGCTGCCCCGTATGCGTGACCCCGCTGGAGACCATCGACCGCGCCCTGGCCATCGCCGCGCGCCCCGGCGTCATCCTCGCCTCGTTCGGCGACATGCTGCGCGTGCCCGGCTCGCACGACGACCTGTTCCGCGTGCGCAGCCGGGGCGGCGACGTGCGCATGGTCGCCTCGCCGCTCGAGGCCGTGAAGCTGGCCCGAGAGCATCCCGACCGCGAGGTGGTCTTCCTGGCCGTCGGCTTCGAGACGACCGCGCCCGGCAACGCGATGGCCGTCAAGCAGGCCGCCGCCGAGGGCCTAACCAACTTCAGCGAGATCGTCAGCCACGTGCTGGTGCCGCCGGCGATGGAGGCCATCCTGTCCTCGCCCACCAACCGCGTGCAGGGCTTCCTCGCGGCGGGCCACGTCTGCGCGATCATGGGCTGGACCGAGTACGAGCCGGTCGCACAGCGCCACCACGTGCCCATCGTGCCCACGGGCTTCGAGCCGGTGGACATCCTCGAGGGCATCCTGAAGGTGGTCGAGCTGCTGGAGAAGGGCGAGGCCGCCGTGGTCAACCAGTACCTGCGCGCGGTGACCCGCGAGGGCAATCCCGCCGCGCGCGCCGTGGTCGACGAGGTGATGGAGGTCTGCGACCGCAAGTGGCGGGGCATCGGCACCATCCCCGGCAGCGGCCTGCGCATCCGCGAGGCCTACGCCGCCTTCGACGCCGAGCGCAAGTTCGCCGTCGAGGGCATCGCCCCCGAGGAGCCGGCCGTGTGCATCGCCGGCCTGGTGCTGCAGGGCCTGAAGAAGCCCGACGAGTGCCCGGCCTTCGGCACGACGTGCACGCCGCTGAACCCGCTGGGGGCCACCATGGTCTCGAGCGAGGGCGCCTGCGCCGCCTACCACCGCTACGCCCGGGGGATCGAGCTGTGAACGACCGGCCCGACTTCGATCGCATGGCCTGCCCCATGCCCATCCTCGACCACGACACGGTGCAGCTGGCGCACGGCGCCGGGGGACGCCTTTCGGCCGACCTGGTGGGACGCCTGATCCTGCCGCGCTTCTCCAGCCGCGAGCTCGACCGCCTCGAGGACCAGGCCGTGCTCGACCTGCCGCCGGGGCGCCTGGCGTTCTCGACCGACACCTTCGTGGTCAGCCCCGTGTTCTTCCCCGGCGGCGACATCGGCGACCTGGCGGTCAACGGCACGGTCAACGACGTGGCCATGAGCGGCGCGGAGCCGGCGGTCCTGTCCGTGGGATTCGTGCTCGAGGAGGGTCTGCCCCTGGCGGACTTCCACCGCATCCTCTGCTCGATGGAGGCCGCGGCGCGAAAGGCCGGCGTGCGCATCGTGACCGGCGACACCAAGGTGGTGGGCCGCGGCTCGTGCGACCGCATCTTCATCAACACGTCGGGCATCGGCGTCGTGCCCGACGGCGTCGAGCTCGGCGCCGACCTGATCCGGCCGGGCGACGTGATCCTGCTCTCGGGCACCGTGGCCGACCACGGCATGGCCGTGATGACCGTGCGCGAGGGCCTGAGCTTCGCCTCGACCGTGCGCAGCGACACGGCCGCCTTGAACGGCCTGGTGCGGGCGCTGCTGGACGCCTGCCCGCGCACGCGCACCCTGCGCGACCCGACGCGCGGCGGCGCCGCCACCACGCTGAACGAGTTCGCCGCCGCCGCGGGCTGCGGGCTGGTCATCGACGAAGCGGCGGTGCCCGTGCGCCCGGACGTGCGCGCCGCCTGCGAGATCCTGGGCATCGACCCGCTGTACGTGGCCAACGAGGGCAAGCTCATCGCCGTCGTGCCGGGCGAGGACGCCGACCGGGCCCTGGCGGCGCTGCGCGGCCACGAGCTGGGCCGCGAGGCGGTCGTGCTCGGTCGCGCGGTGGCCGAGCATGCGGGCCGCGTCGTCATGGCCACCCGGCTGGGCGCGCGACGCATCGTGGACATGCCGATCGGCGAGCAGCTGCCGCGTATCTGCTGATCGCGCGACGACGGCGAGAAAGCACGAGGGGCCGACCCGTGATGGGCCGGCCCCTTCGCCTTGGACGGGACGGATCCTACCGGAACCGCGCCTTGACCGTGCCGAAGCTGACGTCCTCGGTCACGCCCGGATCGAGGACCTCGCCCGCGAGGGCCTTCTGCACCAGCTGCAGGTCGCCGACCTCGTCGTCGCCGTCGCCGGCGGCCGTCGGCACCG
Organism: Candidatus Krumholzibacteriia bacterium; assembly: GCA_035399525.1. GTDB lineage: Bacteria > Krumholzibacteriota > Krumholzibacteriia > LZORAL124-64-63 > LZORAL124-64-63 > JACZKN01. The sequence goes on from DAOPJF010000177.1 coordinate 2,291, forward strand.
TGCAGCCGAGGCTGTTGAACGCGACCAAAGGCTGCATGAGCGCGTGCACTTCGGCCGCCTCGTGGCGCAGGTTGCGCCAGCGGTTGCGCATGCCGCGACGGCCGCGGTCGAAGGGATCGTTCTCGGCCAGGAAGGCGTCGGCCGCGTCCAGGGCCGCCGCGGGCGCCAGGCCCGGGTTCATCATGGCATTGAACCGCGCCGCCACCAGCTGGCGGGCCAGCAGCATGCGCAGGTTGCCCCACGCCGGGCGCGACAGCACGCGGTCGAGGGTGCGCAGGTCCCAGGTCTCGCCGGCCACGTCCAGCTCGTCCGTCGGCCACGCGTCACGGTTGCGGTGCCACCAACGGGCGCTGTGCGTGCAGGGCGCGCCGGCGGGATCGACGACCGGGTCGCAGGCCGGCGCGGCCAGGAAGCCGCTCGTGAAGGTGTTGAACCCGTCGGTGAAGATGTCGCGCAGCACGTAGGTGCCGGTCAGCGTGCAACCCGCGGGCGGCGCCGCGGCGAACGCGCCCGCGTAGGTGAACGTCACCTCGAGCTCGGGGCTGATGGGCAGGGCGCCGCCCCCGGTGAAACGCTCGATCTCGGTGCCGTCGGCCGCCGCCAGCACCACGTCGTACGTCAAGTCGACGGAGCGGGCGCCGGCCCGGAACCAGATCACCACGTCGCTGGACCAGCCATTGCAGTCCGCAACGGCGTCGACGCTGACGAACTCCACCGCGAGGGCCGCAGCGGGCAGAATCGCGATGGCGACGAAGGTGGCGATCAGGGCGATGGTTCTCATGGCTTCCTCCCCGGTGAGGATCGTTCCCTCGAAGGGAACGGCTTCTGGATGCTCTTGCCGGGGAGGAAGCAGGAACCGGGCCCCTACTTGCGGACGATGCTGCCGCAGCGGAGCATGCCCGACCCGTAGTACGGGTTGGCGACCGCGCCGGCGGCCTGCAGCCACTCGTGCTTCGCCATGGGGCAGTAGGCCACCACCGGACGCTCGCCCACGGCGATGTCCCGCAGCGCCACGACGCCCTCGGAAAGACCCACGAAAGCCTCGCGGGCCGCCTTCACGTCCTTGGCCGCGGCCATGGCGCCGGCGGACGCGGCGATCTTCGGCAGCAGCGCGCGCGCCGCATCCACCTTGTCGGCGGCGACGCCCAGGCCGGCGGCATCGAGTTCGTCGCCCGCCGAGGCCGACGCCCCGATGGCCTGCGCGGCAGCCGCGACGCCGTCGATCGAGTCGCCGGCCAGCGCGGTCTGGATCTTCAGGTAGGACATCGAGATGTCCTGGAACAGGGTGGGGGCGCCCGCTTCGGGCGCTGCGGCGGCCGCGCCCGCGAGGGCGGCCACGAGGACGGAGGCAAGGATCAGGTTCCGCATGACGGCTCCAGGGTTCAGGGAAGGGGGCAGGGTTGCCGCGCAGCCTGGAGCATGAATCGCGCCGCACGACAACAGCCTGTCATCATGGAGGTTACAGGAACGCGGGACCCGGCCGGGCCCCGCGTTTCCAGAATATCCTCAGGCGGATGCAGAATAGTCCGCAGCGGGACTAGTCCCAGTACCAGCCCAGGTTCAGGGTGACCGGGAAGAAGTCGGCCTTCTCGTACAGGTCGCCGCCGATGTCCAGGTGGTTGTAGCCGATGCCGATGCCCGCGGCCATGTTCCGCACGAGGCGGAACTCGTAGCCGAGGTTGAGCTCCAGGCCCAGGCCGCTCTCGGTGGTGCGGTCGCCGTGGCCCTGCTCCTCGCCCTCGACCATCTCGATGTCGGTGGCGTTGGCCCAGCCCAGCCCGACGCCGCCCCGCAGGTAGAGGCCGCCCAGTCCACTGTCGGCGCGGCCGGGGTACCAGGTGCCCGCGAGCATGATCGCCTGCAACGCATAGCGGTGCTTGATGGGCTGCGTCCCCGTCTCGTACATCCAGCCGGCGTAGGATGCGCCGAGCGACAGGTGCGAGCCCAGCATGTGCCCGAAGCGGATCTGGGGCGACACGCCGTCCTCGGTCCCGCCGCTCGTGCCGTCCGGCGCCTCGGCCTCGCCGCGCGCCCCGCCGTAGGACAGGCCCAGCACCCAGCCCTCGCGCACGTGCGGGCTGAGCGCCAGCGCGTCGCCGGCCGCCGCGGCGAGGCCGGCCAGGATGATCGCGATCGCCATCGCTCTGCGCATCATCGGAACCTCCTGCCCTGCATCCTAGCGGACAAATTCTATGGCATCAATCGGCATTTCCGTCTACGATCCGCGCCATGAACACCACCACCCGCACGACGAGGCCCGCCCTTTCCCTAGTGGGGATCGCGGTCGCGGCCGCCCTGCTGGCGCCGGCCACGTCCCGCGCCCAGGGTTCGACCGAGGCCGCGCCGGTTCCCGTGACGTCGGCGCTGCAGGACACCTCCCTCATCCGCGGGCCCGACTTCACGCGCGCCGCCCTGGAGGTGGTCGGCGCCAACCTGCTGGTGTGGTCGTTCGACCGCTTCATCCGCGAGGGGGGCGAGAACCCGGTCTTCCGGGTCGGCTTCAACTCGTGGCAGGAGAACCTCGAGGCGGGCTGGACCTGGGACGACAACAGCTTCTCGACGAACCAGTTCTCGCATCCGTACCACGGTTCGTTGTACTTCAACGCGGCCCGCAGCAACGGCTACGACTTCTGGTCGTCCGTACCCTTCGCCTTTGCCGGCTCGTTCACGTGGGAGTACTTCGGCGAGGTGCACAACCCCGCCATGAACGACTGGATCGCCACCAGCATCGGCGGCTCGGCCCTGGGCGAGATCTTCCACCGCCTGGGCACGACGATCCGCGACAACACGGCCACCGGTTCGTCCCGCAACTGGCACGAGATCGGCGGCCTGCTGGTCGACCCGATGGGCGGCGTGAACCGCATCATCGACGGCGACTGGAACCGGCAATACGCCAATCCCGAGGACCGCTTCCCCGACAACTACCGGTCGCACCTGGAGTTCGGCCTGCGCACGCGCGGCGAGGAGAAGATCTGGACGGCCGACACCACCGACGTGTACGTGGCCGCCGAGTTCGACTACGGCGACCCGTTCTACGGCGACCTGGGCAAGCCCTACGACAGCTTCGATTTCGCGCTGCAGCTGAACTTCGGCGACAAGACGAAGATCGGCCGGCTGACCGGGACCGGCAACCTGGGCGGCACGTTCCTGAAGGACACCGACCGCACCAAGCACATCGTCGCGGCGTTCCACCGCTACGAGTACATCAACACCAACGCCCTCGAGTTCGGCGGGCAGGCCATCACCGCGGGCCTGCTCTCGTGCTGGACCTACGACAACGGCTTCGAGATCCGCACCGACCTGCAGGCCGGTCCCATGATCCTCGGTGGCGCGACCTCCGACTACGCCAACATCTCCGCCCGCTCCTACGATTACGGTCCGGGCTCGACGGTGGTGCTGAAGGCCGAACTGCGGCGCGGCGCCTGGACCTGGCTCGAGGCCGACATCGCGCACGTCTGGCTGCACTCGATCAGCGGCACCGCCGCCGACCACCACCTGGTGGCCACGACGCTGCGCGCGGCGATCCCGGTCCGGTACAACATCGGCCTGGGCGCGGAGTTCACGGTCGTCAACGCCGAGCGCCACTAC
>DAOPJF010000178.1:0-5845 GCA_035399525.1 Candidatus Krumholzibacteriia bacterium
GGCGCCCACTCCCAGGGCAGCAGCATCTCGTAGCCCGGCCGCACGCGACCGTTGGGCAGCCGCACCGTGTCGAGCACCCGGACCTCGTTCTGCGGGTCGGCCTCGACGAACTGCTGCATGGCGACCGCCAGGCCTTCGAAACGCGGGTCGGCCAGGCACACCGGGCGGTAGGCCACCGGGTCCAGGCCCGTGTTCATGCCCAGGGGCACGGGCCGGGGGCCGTAGGTCAGCCTGCGCGGGATCTGGTTGATGATGTCCCACTCGCCCAGCAGCTGCCAGCGGTCGGCGGGCGGCCCCTGGTCCTCGCTGACGCCGCGCGGCCGCTGCCAGTTCACCACGCGCCACACCCGGTAGCTCTCGAAGTCGATGATGCCGCGCAGGTAGTCGGGCTCGTACTGGCTGCGGTCGTCCCAGAACACGTCGACGCAGTGGTCGCCGGGCTGCACGCGCATGGCCGGCACCGGGGGAGGCACCTCGCCGCCGTACACCCAGGGCACGCGGTGCTCGCGGCCGCCGTTGCCCGTGGTCGCGCCCGCGGCGCCGGGGTAGCGGCCCATCTGCCAGTACAGGCCGTTGGCCTCGGTGCACTCCTGGCCCACGGCGCGGAAGCACTCCTCGCAGTTGTCGGCGTTGACCCAGATGCAGTAGCGACCGTCCGGCAGCAGTTCCATGCTCTGCTTGCTGATCAGCTCGTAGCCGAACACCGGGTCGGTTCCCACGCAGGCCTCGTCCATGAACGCGGCGCGGTAGTCGTACAGGGGCTCGGTGCCGTCCTCGTAGCGGGGGTAGTCGCCCAGGCAGACCTGGGTCTCGCGCCCGATCGCGCCGGAGCCGTTGTCGCCATCCACGTTGAACCAGCGCCCACGCTGCAGTTGCGACGCCTTCAGGGCGGTCTCGAGCATGGCCTCCATGCCGTCACCGATGACCAGCGCGACGCGGTAGTGCAGGGTCTGGCCCGGCTCGACATCGTTGAACGGCCCGCTCGAGATCAGGAACTTGTAGTCGGCCGAGCGGTCCGGGCGGGCGTCGGCATCGCTGCGGCTGGCGGACATCAGCGCGTAGCGTTCCTCGTCCGACAGGGGCTCGCCGTCCTGGAAGTACGAGGCGTTGGTGGCGAAGGCCTGGTAAGAGCGCACGCGGGCCAGGTGCGGCGCGGTGCGGTTGCGGAAGTCGGTATCGTGGTCCAGCAGCACGACGCCGAACACGCCGGGCAGGGGGTCCACGGGCGCCGCGTCCTTCATCCAGCCCACCTGCATGCGGTGGTAGACACCGCTGGCGTCGCGCAGCGCGCCGTCGAAGAAGCCGGTCAGGTCGTCGGGCTGGGTATTGCCGGCGGACCGGTTCTGGATGTCGCAGTCGGCGTAGAAGCCCAGGTACACGTCCTGCAGCGGCCGCGGGCTGGTGTTGGTGATCTCGTAGTCGATGGCGACGATGTCGGCGTACTCGCTGTCGAACCAGGCGGCCGTGCGCTGCACCACCGTCACGCCCAGGGGCGTGTGCGAGGGGTAGATCTCGCGGATCAGCGGCAGGTCGTCGTGCATCGTGCACACCATCATCTGGTTGCCGATCTGCCCGAAGTCCTCGTCCACCTGTCCGTCGCCGTCGTCGTCGTAGCCGTTGAGCATGTCCTCGTCCATGCGCCCGTCGCGGTCGTCGTCGGGCAGGGCGTCGGGCAGCCGGTTGCCGCGCGGCCGGTCGTCCGGGTAGGGACGGGTGACGGTGCGGTCCCAGGCCTCGTAGATGGTCTCGCGCAGATCCGAGCCGGGGCGCAGCTCGCGGTCGGGCTGGCCGGTGGTCACCACGGTCTCGCCGTTGACGCGCGCGCCGATCCACAGCCCGGCGCCGTACAGGTACTCGTCGCCGGTGCCGGCGGGCCACTGGGCCGACGGCGCCTCGGAGTAGGGCAGGGTCTCGGAGTACTGCGAGCCGATCAGCCCGTGGTTGGTGATGTTCACGTGCAGGCGGCCGGCGGTCATGACGTAGCTGCCGTCCAGCACGTGGATGCCGTCGGGGCGGTCGGCGTGGTCCTCGCGCAGGCGCTCGTCGGGTACGGCCAGGGCCGTCACCGCCAGCAGCAGCAACGCAGGCAGCAGAAGCAGGCGGCCGGAAGCGGCCGCGCGCGGTGTCGGAATCATCATGCCCCCAGGTGAGCGGACAACGGTCGACCCGTCCCTACGGACGCGGCTCCAACCGGTTGCGCCGGGCGAACGGCACGTTCCGAACATACGGAATCAGGGCCCCGGAGGCAAAGAGCGATCACGCCTCGGGGGGCGGCCCGCCCCGGCCGGGGGGCAGCACGTCGCGGAAGACGACCCCGTAGATCTCCCAGGCCGTCACGAACAGGGCCGCCACGATGGGCCCGATGATGAACCCCAGCAGTCCGAACAGGCCCAGCCCGCCCAGGGTGGCCAGCAGGATCAGCAGGTCGGGCAACTGGGTGTCCTTGCCCACCATGCGCGGCCGCAGGAAGTTGTCGATGCTGCCCACCACGAGCCCGCAGAACAGGGCCAGGCCGATGGCCTTGGTCCAGGCCCCGCCCGCCGCCAGGATGACCGCCGCCGGCAGCCACACCAGCCCGGTGCCGATGCCCGGGATGATCGACAGCACCACCATGATCACGGTCCAGAACAGCGCGCTCGGCACGCCGACGGCCCACAGGGCCAGCCCCGCCAGCCCGCCCTGCAGGGCGCCGATGACGGCCGTGCCCTTGAGCGTGGCCCGGGTCACCGAGCGGAACTTCTCGATCAGCCGCCGCTCGTCGCGGTCCTCCAGGGGCAGGTAGTAGAGGATGCGGTCCAGCAGCTTGTCCCCGTCGATCAGGAAGAAGTACATGGAGTACAGCATGATCGCGAGGGTGAAGAAGAACGTGACCGTGCCCGAGGTGGCCGTCGACAGGTTGTTGACCAGGAAGCGGCTCACCGCGCCGACGATCTCGCCGGCCTTGGTCAGGATGTCGCCCTGGTACGGGGCCACGCGGTCGTAGAAGCTCTGCTGCTGCAGCCACGTGGTGATCTCGTCGGGATTGGCCAGCCGGTGCTGCACCCAGGGCGCCACCGAGTTGGCCACGCGCACCGCCTGCGCCGCCACGACGCCCACCAGCGAGCCCAGGGGCACGATGACCACCAGCACGATGATGGCCAGGGTCAGCATCGACGCCGGCCCCGTCCGCCCGCGCGTCACCTTCAGCAGGCGGGTGTACATGGGCCGCGCCAGCGAGGTGAAGATGCCCGCCAGCAGCACGGCCATGATGAAGCCCTTGATCATCGACAGGAAGACGGCGGTGATGCCCAGCACCAGCACCAGCAGGACGGTCTTGCTCACGGTCGAGGTCGGCATCGACGGGTCCTTCCGCGGGGGTCCGGGCGCATCGTAGCCGATCGCGCCCGGCCGGCCCACCGGGAATTGCCGTTCGGCCGCCCCGGACCCGACGGTTGGCCATCGGCCCCCGATCCGCTACATTACGGCGGACATCGCCGACACCGGGCCGCCAGGCCCCATCTCGACCCAGGAGGACCCCGTGGCCAACCCCAAAGCCGCCATCGCCACCAGCAAGGGCACCATCACCATCGAGCTGTTCGCCGACAAGACGCCGCTGACGGTGGCCAACTTCGCCAACCTCGCGCGCCGGGGGTTCTACGACGGGCTGACCTTCCACCGCGTCATCGCCGACTTCATGATCCAGGGGGGCTGCCCCGAGGGCACCGGCACCGGCGGTCCGGGCTACCGCTTCGAGGACGAGTTCAACGCCGACCTGCGCCACGACGGCCCCGGCGTGCTGTCCATGGCCAACGCCGGCCCGGGCACCAACGGCAGCCAGTTCTTCATCACGCACATCGAGACCCCGTGGCTCGACCGCAAGCACTCGGTGTTCGGCAAGGTCTGCGGCGCCGAGGACCAGGCCGTGGTCGACGCCATCCGCGGCGGGGACACCATCGAGAGCATCACCATCAGCGGCGACCTGGCCGCCCTGGACAAGGTGGCCGACCGCGTCGCCGACTGGAACGGCAAGCTCGACAAGCGCTTCCCGGACCTGCGCCCGGCGGACTGAGCGTCCTCGACGGCTGGACCGACCCACGCAGGCGGGCTCCACGGGGGGCCCGCCTGCGCGTACCCGGCGCCGACCGGGAACCGCGCCGACCCGCCCGGGGTACCACCCTTCCCGCGCCGACGAGGTGCGGCCCCGACGATCCCGGTGTTACGTGGAGGACAGGGCGATGGCCGCCGGACCGCTCATCATCAAGCTTCTGATCGCCGGCACCCTGCTGGCGGGCCTGCTGGCCGCGGCCTTCAGCCTGGCGGCCCGACGCATGCACGTGCCGACGCCGCCGCGGGGCGGGCGCGAGCCCCGGGCCCCCGGTGCGATCGTCGTCCTGCGGCCGAAGGCGAGATCCGCACGCAGAGAAAGGTCGATGGTGCGCAAGACCGACGACGAGTGGCGCCGTGACCTCGATCCCGCGCAGTACCACGTGCTGCGCGAGCGGGGCACCGAGCGCGCGTTCACCGGGCGTTACTGGAACCACAAGCAGGCGGGCACCTACGTGTGCGCCGGCTGCGGCACGCCCCTGTTCGACTCGGAATCCAAGTACGAGTCGGGCAGCGGCTGGCCCAGCTGGTGGGCTCCCGTGAACCCGGACGCGGTGGGCGAGCTGACGGACATCTCCCACGGCATGGTGCGCACCGAGATCATCTGCCGCCGCTGCGAGGGGCACCTGGGCCACGTCTTCCGCGACGGGCCGCGCCCGACCGGCCTGCGCTACTGCGTGAATTCCGCGTCGCTCGAGTTCGTGGCGCGCGAGGCGGCCTCGTCGGACCTGGAGGGATAGCGACGTGCCCCACGCCGCGGCCGCCTCGGAGCGTCCCCTGACCCACACCCTGATCACCGGCGCGTCGACGGGGCTCGGCCTCGAGCTGGCGCGCCTGTTCGCCGCCGACGGGCACCCCCTGGTGCTGGTCGCGCGCAGCGCCGACCGCCTCGAAGCCCTGGCCGACGTCCTGCGCCGCGACTTCGAGATCGACGTGCGCGTCATGCCCGCCGACCTGGCCGCTCCCGGCGCCGCCGAGGCCCTGGCCGAGCGCCTGCTGGCCGAGGGCCCAGGCATCCGCCACCTGGTCAACAACGCGGGCATCGGGGCCTACGGCCCGTTCGCCTCGCGGCCGGCGTCGCTGTACGCCGACCTGCTCGACCTGAACGTGCGCGCCCTGACCACGCTCACGCACCGCCTGCTCGGGCCCATGCTGGCGCTGCCGAAGGGCGAGCGCCGCGGCGTCATGAACGTGGCCTCGACCGCGGCCTTCCAGCCCGGTCCGCTGATGGCCGTCTACTTCGCCAGCAAGAGCTACGTGCTGTCGTTCAGCGAGGCGCTGCACGAGGAGCTGCGCGGCACGGGCGTCCTGGCGTGCGCGTTCTGCCCGGGGCCCACGCGCACGGAGTTCTTCCGCCACGACGCCATGATCCCGCCGGGCGCCGTCGCGGACGACGGCACGATCGACCCCGCGGCCCTGGCCCGCTACGAGAGCCGCGACCGGCGCCGCATGGACGCCACCCTGGCCGCCCGCATCGGCTACCGCGGCTACCTGGCCGGGCGCGCCATCGTCATCCCCGGCCGGCGCAACGCGCTGATGGCCCGGTTGCCGGGCCTGCTGCCGCGTGCGCTGATCCGTCGCGTCGTCCACCGCATGATGCGCAAGTAGCCCCGCGCGTAACCTTCCGCCCGATCGGCGGTCCCACCCCCCGTGACACGGCGCCCGAAGCCGGGGGAGCCTTCCCGCGCCCGGAATCCTCCCGGAGGGAGACATCATGAAGACCTTGCTGCTGCTCGCGTGCGGGCTGCTGCTGCTCGCCCTG
>DAOPJF010000179.1:0-5833 GCA_035399525.1 Candidatus Krumholzibacteriia bacterium
TAGGCGACCACGGCCGACGGCTCGACCGCCAGCCAGCCCACGCAGGCCAGGGCGCCCAGGCCCATCAGCGCATTGAACGCCTTCATGCCCGGGAAGCCGATCTGCCCGCCGGGCAGCTTCTCGGCCAGCTTGCCGAAGGCCACCAGCGAACCAGTGAAGGTCACCGCGCCGATCAGCCCCGACAGGCCCGTCGAGATGGACGTCTGCACGTCGGGATCGGCGGTGATCATGAACGCGGCGCCGGCCACCAGCACCGAGGCGCCGCCGCCGAAGCCGTTGAACAGGGCCACCATCTCGGGCATCTGGGTCATCTGGACCCGCACCGCGGCCACCGCGCCCACCAGGCCGCCCGCGAGCGCGCCCACGAGGATCCACTGGTAGGCCAGCCCGTTGGCCAGCAGCGTGGCGACCACCGCCAGCAGCATGCCGACGGCGCTCTCCAGGTTGCCGCGCACGGCGGTGCGCGGGTGGGTCATGCCCTTCAGCCCGCGGATGAACAGGATCGAGGCCACGACGTAGGCCAGGTTCACCCAGCCGTCGTGGATCAGGAAATGCTGCTGCACGGCGCTCACCTCTTCCCCTTGAACATGCCGAGCATGCGGTGCGTGACCATGTAGCCGCCGATGACGTTGATCATGGCGAAGGCGACGGCCGCCGTGCCCAGGACGGTCGCGAGGGTCGGGCTGCCGACCTTCGTCGAGATGACCGCGCCGATCAGCGTGATGCCGCTGATGGCGTTCGACCCGGACATGAGGGGCGTGTGCAGCGTGGGCGGCACCTTGGTGATGATCTCGAACCCGACGTAGACCGCCAGCACGAAGACGGTCACGGCTGCGACGAGGGCGTCCATGTCACTCTCCTTCCTTGGCGGGCGCGGCGAGGCCCAGCAGGTCGCGGATGCGGGGATGGACGACCTCGCCGCCCTGGCACAGCAGCGTGCCGGCGGTGATCTCGTCCCCGGTGTCGAGCTTCAGGGTGCCGTCCTTGACCAGGTGGCGCAGGAAGGTCTCGACGTTCTTGGCGAACATCTGGCTGGCGTGGTAGGGCTTGCGCGACACCAGGTCGGTGGGGCCCAGGATGGTCACGCCGCCGGGCGTGCGCACCACCTCGTCGGCCTTCGTCAGCTCGCAGTTGCCGCCGCGCTCGGCGGCCAGGTCGACGATCACCGAGCCCGGGGCCATGGCCTCGACCATCGGCGCGGTCACCAGCACCGGCGAGCGCTTGCCCGGGATGGCGGCGGTGGTGATCACCACGTCGTTGCGCGCGACCACCGCCTGCATCTGCTCCTGCTGGCGGCGGATGAAGTCCGCGCTCTGCTCCTTGGCGTATCCGCCCTTGTCCTCGGCGCCGGCGGTGTCCAGGTCGAACTCGACGAACTTGGCGCCCACCGAGATCACCTGGTCCTTCACCGCGGGCCGCACGTCGTAGGCCTCGACCACGGCGCCCAGGCGCTTGGACGTGGCGATGGCCTGCAGGCCCGCCACGCCCACGCCCACGACGAAGGCCCGGGCCGGGGCCAGCGTGCCCGCCGCGGTCATCATCATGGGGAACAGGCGCGGCAGGTGCGCCGCGGCCTCGAGCACGGCCTGGTAGCCGGCCACCGTGGCCATGGACGACAGCACGTCCATGCTCTGGGCCCGCGTGATGCGGGGCATGAGCTCGAGCGACAGCGCCGTCAGCCCGGCCTGCGCCATGGCCGCGGTGCCCGCGGGGTTGCCCAGGGGATCGTGCAGGGCGATCACCGCCTGGCCGCGGCGGCACGAGCCCAGCGCCGCGGCGCCGGCGGCCGTGCCGGGACCGCTGATCATCAGCAGGATGTCGGCCCGGGCGAACACGTCGTCGCGCCCGGCCAGGGCGGCGCCCTTGCCCTCGTAGTCGGCGTCCGGGTAGCCGGCCCGGTCTCCGGCGCCCCGTTCGACGAGCACCTCGAGACCCGCCTTGCCCAGGGGCGGCACCGACGCGGGCACCAGGGCCACGCGGCGCTCGCCGGGCGCGGTCTCGCGCAACACTCCGACGATCATCGAGCATCTCCTCCCGTTGGGAATCCGGATACGCATCGTCCGCATGATAAGACCATCGGTCGGGATTGTCATCGCCGTTGGTGGCCCGGCCCCGGTGGCCTACAATCGACACACCCCGAACGCGAGGATGGGCGATGTCCGACCGACGATCCCTGCTTCCCGGCGCCCTGCTGCTCGCCGCCTTCGTGCCGGCGCTCCTCGGCTGCTCGGCCGATCCTCGCGGTGGTGCCGCCGGGCCGGCGCCCGGCGGCCTGGTCGTCGCGCAGGAGGCCCGCGCCGCCCGCGTGGGCGCCGCCGTGCTGCGCGAGGGCGGCAACGCCGTCGACGCCGCCGTGGCCACGGCCTTCGCCCTGGCGGTCACCCACCCGACGGCCGGCAACCTGGGCGGGGGCGGGTTCCTGGTGTGGCGCTCGGCCGACGGCGCCGCCGACGCCTACGACTTCCGCGAGACCGCACCCGCGGCGGCCGCGCCCACCATGTGGCTCGACGCCGACGGCCGCTACGACGAGGACCGCCACCACGAGGGTTGGCTGGCCATCGGCGTGCCCGGCAGCGTGGCGGGCCTGCACCTGGCCTGGCAGCAGCACGGCCGCCTGCCGTGGGCGCGGCTGGTGGCGCCGGCCGTCGCGCTGGCCGACTCGGGCTTCGTCGTCACCGCGCCCCTGGCCGCGTCGCTGGCGGCGAAGTGGCCGCGCCTCGTACCGCACCCGACCACCGTCGCCCAGTTCGGCAAGGATGGCGCGCCGCTCGTCGAGGGCGACACCCTGCGCCAGCCGGACCTGGCGCGCACGCTGCGCCGCATCGCCGCGCAGGGCCCCGACGGCTTCTACGGCGGCGAGACCGCCGACCTCATCGCCGACGCCATGCAGGCCCATGGCGGCCTGGTCACCCGCGCCGACCTCGCCGGCTACCGTGCCGTGCGGCGCGAGCCCATCCGCGCCGCGTACCGCGGCTGCACGGTCATCGGCATGCCGCCGCCGAGCTCGGGCGGCGTGGTGCTGGGCGAGATGCTGGCGGTGCTTGAGGGTTACGATCTCGCCGCATCCGGTCCCGGCACGGCGCGCACGGTGCACCTGATGGCCGAGACCATGCGCCGCGCCTACGCCGACCGCGCGCGCTTCCTGGGCGATCCCGAGGCCAACCCCGGCCTGCCCATCGCACGCCTGCTGGGCCGGGCGCACGCCGACTCGCTGCGCACCGGCATCGATTCCCTGCACGCGACGCCCTCGGACCCCGCGCGCTTCCCCTGGCCGGACGAGAGCGACGAGACCACGCACCTGTCGGTGGTCGACGCCGACGGCAACGCCGTCGCCCTGACCACCACGCTCGAGTACGGCTACGGCTCGGGCATCGTCGTGCCCGGCGGCGGCTTCCTCCTGAACAACGAGATGGGCGACTTCAACGCGGCGCCGGGCCTGACCGACACCACGGGCCTGATCGGCACCGACGCGAACCTGGCCGGCCCCGGCCGCCGCATGCTCTCGAGCATGGCCCCGACCATCGTCGAAGAGGACGGCCGCTTGCGGATGGTGGCCGGCGCCATGGGCGGCCGCACCATCATCACCACCGTCCTGCAGCTCGTCGTCGACATCGTCGACTTCGGCCTCACCGCGCAGCAGGCCGTCGATGCGCCGCGCATCCACCACCAGTGGCTGCCCGACCGCATCCTCGTCGAACCGGGCGCCCTGGCGCCCGAGGCGCAGGCCGCGCTCGAGGCCAGGGGCCACCGCGTCGAGGAGACCACCAACCGCTACAGCGCCGAGATCATCGTCGTCGCACCCGACGGCACGCTGCAGGCGGGTGTCGATCCGCGCGATGCCGGCGCGGGTGCGGGGGTTCCTTAGTTTCGCATAAACCAATCCCCGAGCGAGCTTTAGCCCTACTGAACAGATGGGATCATCTCGGCACGACGCTTGCTGAACGGGGCGCGGGAGAGGTTCAACCGTGAACCGGGGCCGCGCTCTCCGCGCGGTGTGAGGGGAAGATCGGGCTGCGGACGTGCAGCGACCCGGCATCGGACATCGCCACCCGCCCTGCCTGCCGACGAACCGGTCGGGGAACCGCGCGCCAGCCGCGGCGACCGTCCGGCGCCCCGGCCGCTGCGCCGCCGCACCTGCCTACCCTGGAGTCAGCCATGAAACCGATCGTTCCGCCTCCGCGGGACGGCTTCGCCCTGGTCACCGCCCTGCTGGTGGTGCTGGTGCTGAGCGTCCTGGCCGTCGGCGTCGCCTGGATCGCCTCGAGCGAGCGGCGTTCGACGTTCGCCGCCTCGACCCACTCCTCGGCCCAGCTGGCGGCCGACGCCGGCACCGAGGCCGGCATCCACTTCCTGCGCGTGGCCGAGATGCCGCCGGCGGTGACCGCCGCGGGCGGCGTCGTCATGACCACCGGCACGGTGCCCCTGCAGGGCTCGCAGACCTTCGCCTTCGACTGCGAGTACACGGGCCGCAGCTTCCGGCCCGGCTGGGGCATCGAGTACCCCGACTTCGACTACCGCATCCGCTCGCAGGGCAACGCGTCGATCGACGCCGAGAGCCGCGCCCGCGTGCTCGCCTCGCGCATGTTCCGCATGGGCTACTGATCCGCGCGGAGTTCCCGATCCCCATCCCGACCAGGAGTCGCACAATGCAATGCCCGACCCGTCACGCCGTGCGCGGCGCAGTCGCCGCCCTGGCCGCGGTGCTGCTGGCGGCGGTCCCGCCCGCCGCCGCCCAGCTCTGCCAGACGCCGCTCTCGATCCAGAAGGGCGACGTCGACGCCAACATCATGATCCTGCTCGACAACTCGGGCTCGATGAACGAGGTGATCGAGCACGACGCCTACGATCCGGACACGGCCTGGGACGGCGGCTTCGTGGGCACCGCCACCTACATGGTCTACACCTCGGGCTGGTACACGATCAACAGCCGCAACGCCTTCCTCGTGGCGGCCCCCAACGGCGAGCCGGGACGCTACTTCGGCAACTACCTCAACTGGGTCTTCTGGACCGCCGACGCCGACCAGCGCGCCGCGCTGCCGCAGCTGACCAAGCTGGACGTGGCCCAGGAGGTGATCAAGGGCTTCGTCGACCGCACGACCGACGTGTTCATCGGCCTGTCCGTGTTCGACTACGACACCGGCGCCCGCATCCTGGCCGAATGCGGCGAGGAACCGGCCGTGATCAAGAGCCGCGTCGACGCCGTGGCCGGCACCGCGTGGACGCCGCTGGGCGAGGCCATGGAGGACCTGCTGGACTACTTCCGCCGCACCGACGACGACGCGCCCATCCAGTATGACTGCCAGCAGAGCTTCATCATCGTCGTCACCGACGGCCTGCCGACGCACGACCGCGACGTCAGCCCCTACCTGTGGGACGCCGACGGCGACGGCAACGATCCCGGCGACTGCACCAGCATCGGCGCGCCCTACGACGACGACCTGGGCTGCTCGGACCACGTGGACGACGTGGCCTATTGGGCGCGGCACAACGATCTGATCGACTGGCTGGGCGAGCCGGACGAGGCCTGGGAGGACGGCCAGACCGTCGTCACCTACACCATCGGCTACGACGTCGACCATCCGCTGCTGGCCGAGACCGCGGCCAACGGCGACGGGCTGTACCTGTCCGCGTCCGACGCCGCCGAGCTGTGGGCGAGCCTCGAGACCATCATGGTCAACGTGCGCCAGCGCGTGGCGGCCGGTTCGGCCGTGGCGGTGGTGTCGTCCGAGAGCGCGGACACCGACTGGCTGTTCCGCGGCAAGTACAAGCCCACCCAGTGGATGGGCTTCGTCGAGTGCTTCGCCCAGCCCTACCGCGACCGCCTGCTGCCGCT
>DAOPJF010000180.1:0-5791 GCA_035399525.1 Candidatus Krumholzibacteriia bacterium
GCTGGCCAACTTCTTGGCCCTGGCGGCGAAGGCGAAGGGGGCGCGCGATGCTCGACCGACTGCTTGAGGGCCGCGCCCTGGCCCAGGACGAGGCCCGCGCGCTGATGGAACAGGTGATGGCCGGCGCCGTAGGTCCCGTGCCCCTGGCGGCCATGCTGACGGCCCTGCGCGTGCGCGGCGAGACCGTCGACGAGATCGCCGGCTTCGCCCAGGCCATGCGCGCCGCGGCGGTGAAGGTCGAGGTCGACCCCGCAGGCCTGATCGACACCTGCGGCACCGGCGGCGACGCGGCGGGCACCTTCAACATCTCGACGGCAACCGCGCTGCTGGCCGCGGCGATGGGCCTGCGCGTGGCCAAGCACGGCAACCGCGCCGTGTCGTCGAGGAGCGGCAGCGCCGACGTGCTCGAGGCCCTGGGCGTGACGGTGACGACGCGGGCCGACCAGGCGGCGCGGCTGATCGACACCCTGGGCATCGGCTTCCTGTTCGCGCCGGCCCTGCATCCGGCCATGAGGCACGCCATGCCGGTGCGCCGCGAGCTGGGCGTGCGCACGGTGTTCAACGTGCTCGGTCCCTTGACCAACCCCGCCGGCGCGCGCCGGCAGCTGATGGGCGTGTACGATGCGGCCCTGTGCGAACCGCTGGCCGAGGTGCTGCGGCGCCTGGGCAGCGAGCGCGCCTTCGTGGTGCACGGCGAGGGCGGCCTGGACGAGGTCTCGCCCTGCGGCGAGACCCTGGTGGCCGAGGTGTTCGGCGACGAGGTGCGCACCTACACCGTCGTGCCCGAGGATGCGGGCGTGGCGCGCTGCCGCCTGGTCGACCTGGCCGGGGGCACGCCGGCCGAGAGCGCCGCGGTCATCCGGCGCGTGTTCGCCGGCGAACCGGGCCCCGCGGCCGACGCGGTGGCGCTGAACGCGGGGTACGCCGCGGTGGCCGCGGGCGCGGCGGTCGATGCGGCCGAGGGCGTGGCGCTGGCGCGGACCGCGCTGGCCGACGGGCGCGCCGCGCGGCTGGTCGAGGACCTGGCCGCCGCCACGCGGGTGCTGGCGAAGGAGGACGCATGAACTTCCTGGACCGCATCCGGCCCCTGAAGGAGCGCGAGGCCGCCAACCTGCGCGAGGAGTATGCCGTGCGCGCGCCCGTGCGGCGCGGCCCGCCGGTGCGCGACTTCGCCGGCGCCCTGCGCGGCGGCGGCCGCCTGATCGCCGAGGTCAAGCGCTGCTCGCCTTCGGACCCGCACTTCCGCCTGGAGGCCGACGTCGCCCGCATCGCGGCGGTGTACGAGCGGAGCGGTGCGGCGGCGGTCTCGATCGTGACCGACCGCGACCACTTCGGCACCTCGCTGGACGACGTGCCGGCGGTGCGCGCCGCCACGCGCCTGCCGGTCATCTGCAAGGACTTCATCGTCGACGAGGTGCAGGTCACCGCCGCCTGGGCCGCCGGCGCCGACGCGGTGCTGCTGATCGCCCGCATGATGACGCCGGCGCGGCTGGCCGAGCTGCTGGCCGCCGTGCGCCACCGCGGCCTCGAGGCGCTGGTCGAGTGCCACGACGAGGCCGACGTGAACGCGGCCCTGGACGCCGGCGCCGCGCTGGTGGGCCTGAACAACCGCGACCTGAACGCCCTGACCACCGACGTCGGCCTGACCGCGCGCCTCTTGCCGCGGCTGCCCGACAGCGTGGTGCGCGTGGCCGAGAGCGGCATCGACGCCCGCGCGCAGGTGGTCCGCCTGGGCGCCCTGGGCGCCGACGCCTTCCTGGTGGGGCACGCGCTGCTGAAGCACCCCGATCCGGGCCGCAAGCTGCGCCAGCTGCTGGGCCGCGAGGCCGAGGACGCACCGCTGCTGAAGGTGTGCGGGCTGACCACGCCCGACGACGCCCGGGCGGCGGTCGCGGCGGGCGCCGACCTGCTGGGCGTCATCCTGGCGCCCAGCCCCCGCCAGGCCACCGCCGACCAGGTGCTGGCCATCCGCCGGGCCGTGCCGGGCGCGCGCCTGGTGGGCGTGTTCCGCGACGAGAAGCCCGGGCGCGTGGCCGAGATCGCCGGCGCCTGCGGCCTGGACCTGCTGCAGCTGCACGGCGACGAGTCTCCCGCCGCCTGCCGCGACCTGCGCAACGCCACCGGCCTGCCGGTGATCAAGGCGCTGGAAGCGGGCGGCGACCTCGTGGCCCGCGCCGCCGCCTACGACACCGCGTACCTGCTGCTCGACCTGCCGAAGGGCGCCGGCGCGCCCGCGCCGGGCACCGTCGACGCCGGGCTCGCGGCCGCCGCCGCCGCGCTGCGCGCCCTCGGGCGCACGGTGCTGCTGGCGGGCGGCCTGGATTCCGACAACGCCGCCGCGGCGCTGGCCGCCTCGCCCGACGGCGTGGACGTGTGCCGCGGCGTCGAGTGCGCGCCGGGCCGCAAGGACCTGGACAAGCTGGCCGTCTTCGGCCGAAAGGTGCACCCGTGAACGATGCCATCCTCAAGGACGGCGGCCCCGGCCGCTTCGGGCGCTTCGGCGGGCAGTTCGTGCCCGAGACGCTCATCCCCTGCCTGGCCGAGCTGGACGAGGCGCGGCTGGCGGCGCAGCGCGACCCGGCCTTCGCCGCCGAGCTGGCCATGCTGATGGCCGACTACGCCGGCCGCCCCACGCCCCTGTACCGGGCGCGGCGGCTCGAGGCGGCGTGGGCGCCGCAGGCGCGCATCTACCTCAAGCGCGAGGACCTCAACCACACCGGCAGCCACAAGATCAACAACTGCCTCGGGCAGATCCTGCTGGCGCGGCGCATGGGCAAGACCCGCATCGTGGCCGAGACCGGCGCGGGCCAGCACGGCGTGGCCACCGCGACGGTCTGCGCCCTGGCCGGGCTGGGTTGCACCGTGTACATGGGCGCGGTGGACATCGCCCGGCAGGCGCCCAACGTGGCGCGCATGAAGCTGCTGGGCGCCGAGGTGCGCACGGTCACCGCCGGCAGCGGCACCCTGAAGGACGCCACCAGCGAAGCCATCCGCGACTGGGTGACCAACGTCGCGGACACCCACTACATCATCGGCTCGACCGTGGGCCCGCATCCCTACCCCACGCTGGTGCGCGACTTCCAGTCGGTCATCGGGCGCGAGGCGCGGGCGCAGGTGCTCGAGAAGGAGGGGCGCCTGCCCGACCGCGTCATCGCCTGCGTCGGCGGCGGCAGCAACGCCATGGGCATCTTCAGCGGCTTCCTGGCCGACCCGGTGCCGCTGTTCGGCGTCGAGGCCGCCGGCAGCGTGCAGGGCCACAGCCAGGCCCTGGGCAAGGGACGGCCCGGCGTGCTGCACGGCTCGTACAGCTACCTGGTGCAGGACGACGACGGGCAGGTGATCCCGGCCCACAGCATCGCCGCGGGCCTGGACTACCCGGGCGTCGGCCCCGAGCACAGCCACCTGAAGGACACCGGCCGCGCCGTCTACCTGGGCGTGGGCGACGACGAGGCCCTGGCAGCCTGCGCCGAGGTGTCGCGGCTCGAGGGCATCATCCCGGCGCTGGAGTCGAGCCACGCCCTGGCCTTCTGCCGGCGCCAGTTGGCCGACGAGGGCCCCGGCGCCTCTCCCCTGGTGATCGTCAACCTGTCCGGCCGCGGCGACAAGGACATGGCCGGGCTGGCGGAGGTGTCGGCATGAGCACGCTCCTTTCGCGCCTCTGCGCCGACCTGCGCGCCGCCGGCACCCCCGCGGTGGTCCCCTTCCTGACCGCGGGCTACCCCGATGCAGCCACCACGCGCCTGCTGCTGGGCGAGGTGGCGGCCGCCGGCTGCCGCATCGTCGAGATCGGCGTGCCCTTCAGCGACCCCGTGGCCGACGGGCCGGCCATCCAGCTGGCCTCGCGGCAGGCCCTGGACGGCGGCATGACCCTGGCGGGCTCCATCGCCCTGGCGGGCGAGGCGGCCCGCGACCATGGCCTGGCCCCGGTGCTGATGGGGTACCTCAACCCGATCCTCTCGTTCGGGGCCGAGCGGTTCGCCGCGGCCTGCGCCGACGCGGGCGTCGCCGGCGTCATCGTGCCCGACCTGCCGCTGGAGGAGGCCGCCGGCCTGCGGGCCCTGCTGCTGGAGAAGGGGATCTCGCTGGTGGACCTGGTGGCCCCCACCAGCGGCGACCGTCGCCTGGAGGCCTACGGCCGCGAGGCCACGGGCTTCCTGTACCTGGTGTCGACCACCGGCGTGACCGGCGCGGGCGTCGGTCGGGACATCGCCGGCTACGTGGCCCGGGCGCGGGCCCGCTGCGCCCTGCCGCTGTTCGTGGGCTTCGGCATCGCCGACGCCGCCTCGGCCGCCCGGGTGGCCCGCGCCGCCGACGGGGTCATCATCGGCAGCGCCCTGCAGCGGGTGGTGGCCGCCGCGCCCGACGGGCCGGCCGCCGCGGCCGCCGTCCGGGCGTTCCTGGCCGAGGTGACCGCCGCCGTCGCCGCGTGCCGCCGGGATTGAGGTTGTTGTCCGCGCCCGCCGGTGATAGCTTGACGCCACCATGTGGGAAGCCATCACCAGCAGCGCGCTGATCGACGTCCTCGATATCCTCATCGTGGCCTACCTGCTGTATCGCCTGATCGTGTTCATCAAGGACACGCGGGTGATCCAGATGTTCGTGGGCCTCGGTTTCCTGCTCGTGCTCTCCTACGTGGCCAGCGCCCTGGGCATGATCGTGGTGGGCCGCATCATCGGCACCCTGCAGACGGTGTGGGTGGTGGCGTTCATCATCATCTTCCAGCCCGAGCTGCGCGCCGCCCTGACCAACCTGGGCCTCCGGCGCGGCTTCGGCCTGTTCCAGCAGCAGGGCGAGATCCCCGCCGAGGAGGAGCTGCTGCAGGCCGTCGCGCGCATGAGCAAGCGCGGCCTGGGCGCGCTCATCGTGATCGAGCGCGAGGTGCGGCTGAACAACTGGATCAAGAAGGGCGTGAAGATGGACGCCGAGATCTCGGCGGCCACCCTCGAGGCCATCTTCACCGTGCCCGGACCGCTGCACGACGGCGCGGTCGTGATCAGCCACGGCAAGATCGCCGCGGCCGCGGTCATCCTGCCCATCACCGACCGCGAGGAGCTGGGCTACGTGCTGGGCACGCGGCACCGCGCGGCGCTCGGCATCAGCGAGCAGTCCGACGCCATCGTGCTGGTGGTCAGCGAGGAGACGCGCTCGATCAGCGTGGCCCACGGCGGCGAGATCCGGCGCGGCCTGACCCCCGACGACCTGCGCGCGGAGATCGAGCGCATCTTCCTGAGGCAGAGCGGCGGCGGCGGGCGCCGGCGGCGCAAGACCGACCGGCCGGCCGAGGCGGCGGCCGACGGCCGCGGCGGCGGCTGAGCGGCGGCGAACCCCTGACACGAAGCGGAAGGCCCGCACCGGACGGTGCGGGCCTTCCGCTTCGCGGGTGACGGGACCGGTCAGCCCGCGTGCTGCGGCTCGCGCTGCGGCGGCGCCTGGCGATGCCGCGCCGAAGGCAGCACCGCGCTCAGGAACACCTCCACCAGCTCGGGATCGAAGTCGGCGCCGCTGCAGGCGCGCAGCACCTCGGCCGCCGCCTCGGGCTTGAGCACCGAGCGGCCCATGGTGCCGGTGACCAGCGCCGTGTAGTGGTCGACGATGGCCACCACGCGGGCCGACAGCGGGATGCTGCGCCCCTTGAGCCCCCGCGGGAAACCGCGGCCATCGAAGCGCTCGTGGTGGCAGCGCACCACGTCCATGATCGACGTCGGCAGGTTCAGGCCCGCCAGCAGCTGGGCGCCCTCGTCCGGGTGGCGACGGAAGCGCTCGCGCGCCTCGAACGGCGCGTCGGGCCCCG
>DAOPJF010000181.1:0-5779 GCA_035399525.1 Candidatus Krumholzibacteriia bacterium
CCTGGCGCGCCCGCAGGAGCTGGACGCCATCCGCCGCCGCTACCCCGACTGATCTTCCCGCCAGGAATCAACGTTCGTCAGGCCGGCTCGGCGCCTGCCGGCACGCCCGGAGCGACGAACACGCTCTTCTCGCGCTGGCACACTGCCGTGCCCGGCGGCGCCTTGCGCGGCTTGCGCACGTGGCGGCGCTCGGTCCAGATGACCGGCACCAGGCCCGCGTGCCGCGCCTTGCTGTGCAGGGCGGCCAACGAGGCCGCCTTCTCGATGACCGCGCGGGGCACGTGCTCGGGGTGGCCGCCGGTGCGCAGGATGACGTGGCTGCCGCTGACGCCCTGGGCGTGCAGCCAGATGTCGAGCCCGTGGCTGGCCCGGTGGGTGAGCTCGTCGTTCTCGACGTTGCTGCGGCCGACCCACACCTCCCAGCGGCCGTCGATGCGGTAGCGGCGGAACGGGCGGGCCGGTTCGTCGGGCGCGTGGGCCCGGGGAACTGCGGCCGGTTTGCCGTCGGCCGTGGCGGCGGCGTCGCCGACCCAGGCGAGCACGGCGGCCAGGCGCGCGAGGGGCGGCGCGGCGGGCAGTGCGGCGGCAGCGGCCAGCACGGCCGCCAGCTGCGCTTCTTCGGCGCGCGCCTGGGCCAGCCGGCCGGCGATGACGGCCCGCCCCTTCTCGGCCTTGCGCGCGCGGCGGAAGGCGGCGTCGAGGTTGGCCGCCGGCGGCAGCGCCGGGTCGAGCGCGATGCGCAGCGGTTCGCCGGTGGACAGGCAGGGCGCCTCGAGCACGGCCTGGCCCGGCACCAGCTCGTGCAGGTGCGCGGCCAGGGTCTCGGCCTCGCGGCGCAGCGCGGCTCCGCGGTCGGCCACCGCGAGGTCGGCCTCCAGGTTCGCCGCCAGGCGCTCGGCACTGCGCAGGCGCCGGCCGACGGCGGCGGCGTGGGCGGTGGCGGCCTGGTCGGCCAGGCAGGCGGCCAGGTGGTCCAGGGCCGGCGCCGAGAGGTCGTCGTCGGCGGGCTCGCCGCCGGTCCAGGTGGCCGGCGGCGGGATGCGCGTCAGCAGGTCCAGCGGCGGCCGGTGGCGCGCCCACAGCAGGCGGCCGTCCTGGTGCAGCAGCACCGTGTCGCCGCGGGGGCCGAACATCCGGTGCAGCAGCACGCGCGTCGTGCCGTCGGCGGCCGTGAAGCGGAAGGCGGCCACGCGGTCGTCGGGCAGCAGGCCCAGCGCGTCGAGGCGGGCGCCCGCCAGCAGCGTGCGCAGGGGATGGTCGCGGCGCGCGGGCAGGGCCGCGGCCAGGGGCTCGGGCAGCCGTCCCTGGCAGGCGGCCACCACCAGGGCGCCCGGCACGTCGGCCAGCAGGATGCCGTCGCGCGCGTCGCCCTCCAGGTGCAGCCGCACCCACTGCGGTCCGGCGGTCACGGTGAACAGCGCACGGCCGACGCACGACGGGCGCCAGCCGGCCAACAGGCCGGACAGGCGCCCGTGTTCGGTCCAGGGTCGGGCGGCGCGCGGCTCGCCGTCGGCGCTCATCCTAGAAGAACGTGTAGCCGATGGTGGCCTTGAAGCCCGGGCTGTCCAGGATGCCCAGGCGCACCTCGAGCAGCAGCTCGTGGCCGTTGTCCATGGCGTAGGACGTGCCCACCAGGGCGGACAGGCCCAGGTCGGCGTTGCCGTCGAATCCGTGGGGCTTGGCGTAGATCAGGCCCAGGCTGCCGCCGACGTACGGTCCCCAGGGGGCGCTCGACAGTTCGGTCACGCGGTAGGCCAGGTCGCCGTTGACGGCGATGACCGTGAGGTTGTCGCCGGTCCCGATCTCGAGGTTCGGCGTGAACGCCAAGTTGGGGAACAGGTCGCCCATGCGGGCGTGGGCGCCGAAGTGGAACTGGTTCAGGCCCTCCCACGACGTGTAGCCGGCGCGCAGGCCAAGCGGGGGCGTGGCGGCCTGGACGGAGGCAGCCAGCACGAGGGCGGACATGAGGACGATGGCAAGGCGCTTCATGGCGGAATCCTTTCCGGAAGGCGGCTCATCGGGGGTGCAGGCACCCGCAGATGATAATGCCGCGGGCGGTGCGCGACAATCGGGGATCGGGGTTCGCCTTGCCCGGCGCGCGGGCAGGCCCTATGCTCCCGGCGATCGCCTGCGAACCAATGCCAAGGAGAGAGCCCGATGATCAGCATGACCGGCTTCGGCAACGGCGAGGGGCGTCGCGGCCCGTGGACCGTGACCGTCGAACTGCGCTCGGTGAACCACCGCTTCCTGGACGTCTCGCTGAAGATGCCCACCGCCCTGGCGCCGTTCGAGCTGGAGCTGCGCAATTTCCTGAAGGACAACGTCGCCCGCGGGCGCGTGACCGTGGCCGTCGCGCTGCAGGCGGACAGCGACCAGGCCCCGCCGAGCCTGGACCCGGCGCGCCTGGACGCGGCCGTGACCATGCTGAAGGCCGCCGCCGCGCGCATCGAGGCCGAGACCGGCGCGCCGCAGGCCATCACGCTCGACCACCTGCTGGCGGTGCCGGACCTGTTCCGCGCCGAGGAGCAGGAAACCAACCCCGAGGACCTGCGCGGCGCGCTGATGGACGGCCTGGCGGCCGCCGCGCGCGGGCTGCAGGAGATGAAGGTCAAGGAAGGCCTGGCCCTGGCCGCGGAGATGCGCCAGCGCCTGGACACGCTCGAGGCCAAGCTGGGCGAGGTGAAGGTGCTTGCGCCGATCGCGGTCGAGGAGCAGCAGCGCCGCCTCGAGGAGCGCCTGGCCAAGCTGCTGGCCGAGCCGCTCGAGCCCCAGCGCATGGCGCAGGAGGTGGCCATCCTCGCCGACAAGTCGAACATCAACGAGGAGTGCGAGCGGCTGGGCATCCACATCGAGGCCTACCGCGGGGCGCTGGTCGAGGGCGGCCAGGTGGCCAAGAAGATCAACTTCCTGCTGCAGGAGATGCACCGGGAAGTGAACACCATGGGCTCGAAGACCAGCAACATGGCCATCACCACGCTGGTGATCGCCATGAAGGACGAGGTCGAGTCGCTGCGCGAGCAGATCCAGAACCTGGAGTAGCGCGATGATCGTGCTGATCACGGGGCCGTCGGGCGCGGGCAAGAGCAGCTTCATCGGCCGCGTCATGGCCGCCGATCCGCGGCTGGCGTTCTCGGTGTCGACCACGACGCGGCCCATCCGCGGGGGCGAGACCGACGGCGTGGAGTACGACTTCGTCGACGCCGCGCGCTTCGACCAGCTGCTGGCCGAGGACGCCTTCGTCGAGTGGGCCGTGGTGCACGGCAACCGCTACGGCACGCGGCGCTCGCACCTGGACCGCATGGTGGCCGAGGGGAAGATCCCCGTGCTGGACATCGACGTGCAGGGCGGCGTGCAGGTGATCCCCAAATTCGGCCGCGAGCTGGTGTCGGTGTTCCTGTTCCCGCCGTCGTGGGACGAGCTGGAGCGGCGCCTGCGCTCGCGCGGCACGGACGCCGAAGAGACCATCGCGCTGCGCCTGCGCAACGCCCGCCACGAGGTGGGCTTCGCCGACCACTACACCTACTGGATCGTCAACGACGACCTCGACGCGGCCGCCGCCCGGATGGGCGCGATCCTGACCGCCGAGGCCTGCCGCCGCGAGGCGTTCCCTGGGCGGCCCCTCTAGCAGGCTGTTGAATAGCTCCGCCCGGTGTGCCCGGCCGTGCACGCGGCCGTGCGGCGGCGGTGACAGCGCTGCGGGCGGGTTCGCGCCGCGCGGTTTCCAATCCATTGCATGACAACATCTTGTCGGATCGTCGGGCGCCTGCCGGGCTGGCCCGGCCCTTGCCCCTGCGGGGTGTTGATGGGCCCTGTCCTGGAGGATCCGACCATGCCGAACCGCTGCCACCACGCGGCCCTGGTCCTGAGCATCGCGCTGGGCACGTCGCTGGCCGCCGCCGCGCGCGCCGACTGCTACCTGCTGGCGACCCCGGGCCGCGGCCCCGTTCCCGTGCACGAGATCTGCGTGCAGGAGAACGGGCGGCCCCGGTTCGTCCTGATGTCTCCGGGCGTGACGCGCTTCGACCCGGCCACCGGCCGCGTCGTCGGGCGCACCCGGATCGGCGAGACGGTCGATCTTCCGGTCGACCAGGTCACGTGGCTGTGGATTCCCAGCGGTCAGGGGGACCGCGGCGCCTATGTCCGGCCGGACGCCCTGCACGCGCCGGCCGGCTGGGCGCCGCGGGGGGTCATCGTCGCCGCGCTGCGGCAGGATGGGCGGCGGCTGGTGTTCGTCGACGTGAAGCCCGCCATCGATACCAGTGCGCGCGTCCTGGCCTGGGGCGACGATCCGGCCGACCGCCTCGCCTGGGACGACCTGGTGTGGGTCGAGGTGGAGGCCCAGGCGTCGCGGCACGTGGCCGCGGCCGAGGGCGACAGCCTGCTGGTCGTCATTCGCCCGCGCCCGGCGCCTGCCGTCGAGGCGGCCGACTCCGCGGCCGTCGCGGCGGAATCGCTGGTGCTCCCGCCGCCGCGGATCGTGCCCGGGGCCCGCGTGCGCATCGCGGGGCCGGGGCAGCGCCGGGCCAGCGGTCGCGTGACAGCGGCCGACGACGGCTTGCTGGTCGTGGACCTGGACTCGGGCGAGACGGTCACCTGCGCCGGGCCGTGCGACTGGACTGTCGAGGTGCGCACGGCGCGGCACGGCAACTCGGGAAAGGGTGCGGTGATCGGCGCCGTGGTCGTCGGGTTGGGCGGCCTGGCTCTCGGTGTGGCGATCGCTGCAGACGATTTCTTCGATGCGGGCGGCGAGGCCGTCGCGGGCGGCGCGATCCTCGGCGCCACCGTGGGCGGCCTGTTGGGCGCCCTGGTCGGCAGCGTCGTGGTGACCGAGGACTGGGCCCCGGCGGAACCGTGGCAGGCGCCGGCGCCGTCGGTCCCGCCGATGGCGGCAGGGCCCCGCGTCGAAGGGCGGGTCGGGGTGCGGCTGGCGTTCTGAACACCCGTCGACACCCGACCTCAGGAAGATATGGTCCCGAACGATACCGTCACATCCAACCAAGGGGACGGCCGACCTGCGGCGCCGCCCCCAGCCATCGGGAGACGATATGGAAGTCATCGCCACGGTCATGATGATCGCCGGAGTCCTGGTCGCCGCCGTCGCCGGCGTCTGGTTCCTGGTCGTCGCGTTCCGGCAGGGTGTCCTGTGGGGGCTCGGCTGCATGTTCCTGCCCTTCGTGTCGCTGGTCTTCCTGGTCATGCACTGGGACAAGGCGGCCAGGCCGTTCCTGATCAAGGTGGCGGCCCTGGTCCCGGTGTTCCTGGGGGCGTTCCTGGCGGGGATGCTGGAGGCCTAGTGGCCGGGATCCCGTTCGCTGCGGCGGGGGCGCGACGGCCGCTTTCCGCTAACCTGTTGAACAGCAACAATCAAGGCAATGCGCGGACCTTCCGCCTTGCCAATCCCGGCCGATCGTGTAGATTTGCTCGGTTGCCGAGAACGCGACGGGCCGGTGTGCCCGGACCGCGGGGGCTTCGCTGTCCCCGCCGACCGGCCCCGCCCCGGAAGCCCATGCCTAGCGAGGAAGGCCCGATGACCTACATTCCGCGCCAGAAGGTGACCAGCCTCATCCCCAACAAGTTCAAGGCCATCAAGATCGCGGCCCTCGAGGCCCGCCGCCTGAACGAGCGCGCCCGCAACTTCAACGTGGCGCTGCCCGGCAAGATCACGACCCTGGCCGTCAACCGCCTGATCGACGGCAAGGTCGAGTTCTTCGACCAGAAGGAGCGCGCCCGCCAGGCCCGCCTCGAGAGGGAGACGGAGCCGCAGGAGTAGCCCATGGCC
>DAOPJF010000182.1:0-5772 GCA_035399525.1 Candidatus Krumholzibacteriia bacterium
CATCGGCGCCCTGCTCGCGCCGATCTACACCAAGGTGTTCATGGGCGCGGTGGTCGAGGTGGACATGCCCCACATGTTCCGCCAGATCCTGCTGTTCGTGTTCGTGCCCATGGGCGCGGGCCTGGCCACGCAGCACTGGCTGCGGCTGCGCTTCGGCGACCAGGCCTGGCGCACGCGCTTCGCCCCGGCGTTCCCGCCCTTCTCGGCCGTGGGCGTGGTGATGATCGCCTTCCTGGCCATGGCGCTGAAGGCCAGGTCCATCGTCGCGAACCCCGGCTCGCTGCTGGTCATCGTGGGGCCGCTGGTAGTGTTCTACGCGCTGAACTACGTGCTGCTGACCCTGCTGGGGCGCGCGCTGTTCCGCTACGAGGACGCCGTCGCCATGGTGTTCGGCGTGGTCATGCGCGACCTGTCCATCGCCCTGGCCATCGCCATGACGGCGTTCGGCAAGGAGGGCGCGACCATCGCGCTGCTGATCGCCCTGGCCTACGTGGTGCAGATCCAGTCGGCGGCCTGGTACGTGCGCTGGCTGGCGGGCCGTCGCCCGGCCGCGGCGAACGCGCCGCGCCCCTAGAACGAGGTGTCGCGGCCCGCGTTCTGCTCCTGCAGCCACTGCATCAGCGGCTGGTAGTACTCGAGCATGGCCTCGGCCGACAGGTCCTCGCCCGTGGCCTGGCGCATGACCAGGTTGCCGTCGCGCGTGGCGCCCAGGGCCAGGATCGACTGCAGGTACAGGCCCACCGTGCGGTCGCCGAAGTAGTTGGCGTCGTGCACGTCCTGGTGCAGCAGCTCGCGGCAGATGTAGCGGTGCAGCTGGTGCAGGATCACCTCGGCCACGGCGTAGTCGTAGTACTGGGCCGGGTCGTCGATGATGTGGGTCTTGGTCGCGGCGTCGCAGAACTCCTCGCCCCGCAGCGTCGGCGGCTCGATGCCCTGGTACTTCCCCGCGTACTCCCACCACCGCGCGTTGAACTGGTGCGCGGGCAGGTCGCCCTCGTACAGGTCGTACTCGAAGTGCGTCATGGTGCCGCAGGCGAACGGCAGGTACACCACCGGCCCGGTCAGCGCCTGGTTCAGCAGCCAGGCGACGCGGTCGGGCGCCTTGCCCCGCTCGAGCAGGCCCAGCTGCACCAGGTACGACGGCTGCGTCGCCGCCAGCTCGATCAGCGAGCCGATGCCCTCGTGGTAGGCACGGTTGGCGCCCTCGCGCAGGATGGGCGGCACCTCGGGCCGGCTGTACGACAGGTAGTAGTACACGTGGCCCAGCTCGTGGTGCGTGGTCAGGAACCAGCTCCAGTCCGGCTCGACGCTCATCAGCGCGCGCACGTCGCGGTCCAGGTCGATGTGCCAGGCCGAGGCGTGGGTGTTCTTCATGCGCGTCGAGCCCGGCGGCAGCTGGTACAGGTCGCTGCGCTCGTGGAAGGTGTCGGGCAGGGGCTCGAAGCCCATGGACACGTAGAAGTCCTCGGCCTTGCGCACCAGCCAGGACGGCTGCACGTCCTGGAACAGCCCGTCCATGTCCACGCCCTCGACGATGCCCGGCCATTCCTGCGCCCAGCGGTTGCCCAGCCAGTGGGCGGGGATGCGCCGCGGCACGGGCGCGTTGTAGCGCCGCGCCAGCTCGTGCTTGACCCAGCAGTGCAGCTGCTCGTACAGCGGGGCCATGCCGGTGATCAGCTCGTCCATCAGGGCGCGCATCTGGTCGGCCGACATGCCGTAGTTGGCGGTCTCCAGGCCGAAGTAGCTGCTGTAGCCCATGTGCCGGGCCAGCTCGTTGCGGCCGCTGCGCAGGTCGGCCAGGCCGTCCTTCAGCTTGGGTCCGACCTGCTTGCTGCACTCCCACACGGCGCGCCGCTCGGCCAGGTCGCGGCTGGACACCAGCAGGGCGTCGATGTCGTTGGGGGTGACCGTGCGCACGGGCTTGCCCGGCAGGCGCAGGCGGTAGACGTGGCCGTACAGCGAGTCGCTGAGCACCGCGGCCAGCTTGATCACGTGGTCGACCACCTCGGGCCGCGTGGCGGGATACTTCGAGGCCAGGCCCCAGGCCGCGTCGACCTCGCGGTCCTGCAGCGGCGTGAGGTCGCTGCGGGTGCGCAGGCCGCGCAGGGCGTCGATGACCTCGCGGCTGCCCACGTACGCGCCCATGGCCTGCCCGGCCTCGATGCGGGCGGCGGTGTGGGCCTCGGTGATGTCCACCTCGGCGTCCCAGTTCGACCCTTCGAACCGCGTCCACAGGGCCTGGTAGCGCGCGTTGTAGACCGCCAGGAACGAGTCCACCGCCGCGGGCCCGGGGACGGCCGCCTCCTGGGGCGGCACCCCGGCGGCGACCGGCGCCGGATCCTTGGGTCGCACGCCGGCCTGCTGGCCCACGTACCAGATGACCATGAGCCCGGCCGCGAGCAGCATCATGCCCAGGCCGGCGACGGTGCGCGTCTGCATCGGTGGCGTCCTTTCGGAAGGCGCGGTGGCCAAGTGCGGCCCTACTGTGCCACACCGCGCCGCGGGCGGAAAGAGGCGATCGGGCCTTGGCACGGCGCGGCGGCGGTGGCATCCTGTGGGCAGACCCCGATGGGAGAACCCCGATGACCGACCCGCAGCCCCGCCGCCTCTTCGGCCAGCCCCACCGCCGCCGTCCCCTGTGGGGATGGTGGCTGGCGCTGGCGGTCATCGTCGCGGTGATGGTGCTGCTGCCGCGGCTGCTGGCAGGCCTGTCCTGACGGTTCCCGGCGGCGCGTGCGCAGAGGTGTGCCATGACCTTCCGCCGCCCCGGCCTGCGCTGGTTCCTCGAGTACGCCGCCATCCTGATCGGCGCCTCCCTGTCGGGGTGCGCCATCGCCCTGCTGCTGCGCCCCAACCAGATCGTTCCCGGCGGCGTGACGGGCCTGGCGATGATCCTCGCCGACGTGCTGCACCTGCGCATGGGCGTCCTGCTGGTGGCCCTGAACGTGCCGCTGCTGGCGTTCGGCTGGAGGTTCCTCGGCGGCGTCCGCCTGCTGGCGCGCACCGTCGCCGGGGTCGTCGTCTCGGGCCTGGCCATCGACCTCGCCGGCAGCCACCTGGCGCCCCTGACCAACGACCGACTGCTGGTCATCTTCTACGGCGGCGCCCTGGCGGGCACCGGCCTGGCCCTGGTCTTCCGCGGCCGCGGCACCACGGGCGGCGCCGACATCCTGGGCCGCCTGATCAACCTGTGGTTCGACCTGCCGGTGGGGCAGGCCATCCTGGGCATCAACGTGGTGGTGTTCGGGCTGGCCGCGGTGCATTACGGCTTCGAGAAGGCGGCCGTCGCGCTGATGGTCTCGTTCGTCTCCACGCGCGCCCTCGACGCCGTGCTGCACGGCCTGGTGGCCACGCGCGCGGCGCTGGTGGTCACCGAGCGTCCCGAGGCGGTCAAGGAGACCGTGCGCGCCCACCTGAACCGCAGCGTCACCCTGCTGCCCGCCGAGGGCGGCTTCAGCGGACAACCCAAGACCATGCTGTACGTGGTGGTGGCGCGGGCCGAGGTGGCGCGCCTGAAGCGCCGGGTCGGCGAGGCCGACCCCGCCGCCTTCGTGACCATCTTCTCGCCGCAGGAAGTGATGGGGGCGGGGCTGGGGGGGCGGTTTCGGGGTGAGGGGCCGGCGGCCTGGATTGACCTGACGAAGGGCCTTTCGTAATCTCAGCGTGCGTTCGCTTTCACCATCGCAGCCAACATACGAGATCAATGGTCATGATTCGCAATGCCAGGCGTGTGCCACCGGCGGTTCCCGTTGCGATCCGTTCAGCGTCGGTTCCGGTCAACCGACGCCTGGCGATGGCGGATTAGCCATGGCGTCCCCGGCGCGCACGCGTTTCCATGGTTTCCTCCGGTCCTGCGCCCCGGCCCTCGTGCTCGTGGCCGGGCTTGCGGGCTGCGCCGACGACCCAGTGGCCCCACCCGGGCCAGTGCCCGACGACTCGGCGTGGACGTGGCGCCACCCGCTCCCGACGGGGGACTACCTCACCCGCAGCGAAATGGTGAATGGCCGGGTCGGCTTTGCCGTGGGATACGCCGGCCGGATCTTGCGGACCGTCGATGGTGGAGAATCGTGGATGCCGTGCGCCAACGAGGGACAGGCCCGCCTGTGGGACGTCGGCTTCATGGGTGAACGAATGGGCGTCGCGGTGGGCGACAGCGGAACGATCATTCGCACGACCGATGCCGGGCTCCACTGGTCGCCGGTGGCCAGCGGCACGGGGGAGAATCTCGCCTGCGTCGAATTCCTGGACAGCGCGTTCGGCGCAGCCGTCGGGAATGCCGGTACGATCCTGCAAACCCGTGACGGTGGGGCGTCGTGGCAGACGATGGACAGCGGCACGGCCGCGATCCTGGAATGGGTGGCTACGCCGATCGGCTCCACGGGCTCGTCGTGGGAGCCGACGGTGCGATCCTGCGGACCGAGGATGGCGGGCATTCGTGGCAAGAGCAGGATTCGGGCACGAGCGCGCACCTCTTCGGCGTGGCTTTCCGGGACTCGTCGGCCGCTTATGCCGTGGGGGACGCCGGAACCGTGTTGGCAACGACGGACGGGGGCCGATCCTGGCTCGCCATCGAGAGCGGAACGAGTTCCACGCTGTACACGGCTTCCTTCTCCAGCGAGAACCACGGCGCGATCGGCGGGTCTGCGGGGACCATGTTGTGGACGGAGAACGGTGGCCTGGATTGGGCGCTTCGCGCCGCGCCGGGGGCCAATGGTGTCCTGTCGATCGGGTTCCTCGATGAACGGACCGCCATCGTGGCGGCCGGGGGGATTGCCGCAACCACGGACGGGGGCCGCGCTTGGCACCAGTTGGTCTATTGCGGCAACGACGTGCTGAACGACGTGGTGTTCTCCAGCCCGGCTCTCGGGTGCGCGGCCGGCACGGTGTTGCGGTCCATGGACGAAGGCATGACGTGGGCGCGAATCGACTGCGGGGCGAGTGCCGACTTGAATGGCGTGGTGCTGGTCGGCGAGTCCACGGCGTTTGTCGTCGGCGCACTAGGCGTTGTCCGGCGGACAGGCGATGCGGGAATGACGTGGGAGGTTCTGGACTCACCCATGCGGATCAGCTTCCTGGACATTGCCTTCGCGACACCCGACTCGGGAATCGTCTGCGCAGAAGCCGGCATCACCTATCATACGGCGGACGGCGGGAAGGATTGGGAGCAGTCGTGGCTGGAGACGACCGATGCCATCGTCGCGCTGGCCGTGGTCGATGCCCAGGTGGCCACGGCCGTGAGTTCGCTTGGCGGCATCGCGCGCACGGACGATGGCGGGAAGTCTTGGCAGTGGCAGATCCTACCGCCCTGGCCGCCGGCGGGCGGCTTGATGGATGTCGCCTTCGCCGACCGCGATCACGGTATCGCCGTAGGGTTCGCCCGGTCGACGATGGTGACGAACGACGGGGGTGAACACTGGGTGGACGCCGAGCTGGATATGGTGAACGTGCTGTACGGGGTTGCGGCAAGCCAGGACGGGGGGTACACGGTGGTCGGGACGAGGCTTTCGGTATTGCAGGGGCCAGTACGGCCGGTCGAGGTGTGGTAGCAGCATGCGATCCAGTCATGCGCACCGCGCGATCCTCGTAGCCCTGCTTGGCCTGGCCGGCCCGGCGCTGCGCGCCTTCGCTGGCATTCCCGGGGGGCATCTCGAGATCCGCTTCTATTCGGAATCGGGGCCGCTGTGCTCGCCGATCCTCCATGAACCCGTCGACGCGTACGTCGTGCTCGTGGACGATCCTTGCCCCGGGGCAAGGATCGTCCACGAGCACGAC
>DAOPJF010000183.1:0-5719 GCA_035399525.1 Candidatus Krumholzibacteriia bacterium
GCCACCGTGTGGACGCGGTTGTTGCCGACGCCGGGGAACTCCTCGGTGCCGTCCCACTGCCCGTTGATGCGGTACTTGTACTCGATGGCCTCGCCGGGCGTGAACCCGTCGACGGTGCGGCTCCAGGTCGAGTCGCCGTCGGCGTCGGCCAGGGCCAGCAGCGACGAGCCCCAGCCGTTGAAGGTGCCGGCGACGTCGACCACGTCGGTGGCCGCATCGAACAGGCCCAGGGACTGCTGCACGCCCATGCGCACCTGGAAGGTGATGGGCACGGCGCGGGCGGGGCCGGCCACCAGCACCAGCACGAGGACGGCCGCCGGGATGAGGGCGGGGATACGGAGCGGCATCGGGTGCGGATCCTGTCGGTTGAGGGGCCGGGGCCGGGCGACAGCATCCATCATAGCACATCCGAGGGCGCGGCGGGACGGACGCGGGCCCCCGGCCGCGGCGCCGGGGGCCCGTTTGGCACCGGGAAGCCGTCCCGGCCTACCGCAGCAGGGTCACGCGCGCTTCGGCCGGAGCCTCGCCCGCGACCTCCAGGCGCAGCAGGTAGATGCCGCTGGGCATCGCACGGCCTGCGTCGTCGCGACCATGCCAGGCCACGTCCAGCACCCCCGCCTCGAGGACACCGTCCACGAGCGTCGCGACGAGCCGCCCCCGCAGGTCGTACACCCCCAATCGGGCCGGCCCGGCCCGCGGCAACGAAACCTCGAGGTTCACCGTCGGGTTGAAGGGATTCGGTTCGGCCCGCAGGCCGGCGCCGCCCGGCACCCCGGGCGCGGCGGCGGCCTCGGCGAGCACGGTCTCCCGGCCGGCCGCCCGCTGCACCAGCGCGTAGTCCGCGGCCCACCCGCCGACCGGTTCGTCGTGCACGCGGTAGGTCCAGACCTCGCCGGCAACCTGGGGGGCGAGGTCGGCCAGCTCCCAGCGTCGTTCCGCGAGCCCCGGCGCCGGCCGCCGCACGACGGCCACACCCGGCGCCGCCGGCGCGTTCAGCACGGCTGTGAGCTCGACCCCCTCGACCGTGGCCCGCGCGAGCAGGCGCCCGCCGATCGCCGCCACGGGCACATCCTGCCCCAGCAGCCAAGGCACCAGGAACTCTTCGCCGTTCGCCGGATCGCCGTCCCGGTCGAACGAATGCCCGCGCCCGACCCGGGCCGCCTCGGCGGCGTTGGCCACCAAGTCCCCGAGGGTCAGGCCGAAGACCATGGCCACCCGGAAAGTCAGGGACTCGCCCGGCAACAGCGTGGAGAACTGTCCGCACGACATCAGCACGCGGTAGTCGGCCGCCCGCTCGTCGGGCACGTCCGGGTCGAAGCCGGCCGTGGCCAGGGCCTCGTACCGCTCGGCATCGTTGGTGGGATCGCCGCCGTCCCCGTACGCGGCATTGCCGCTGAAGTGCCGGAAGGCGTGGGCGTCGACCACGGCGGGGGCGGCGATCCCGGTCGAGTCGGTGTCGTGGCTGCACAGCACCCACCCCGCGTAGCCGAGCGGTTGCAGCCAGGCCACGTCGCGCATGTATGCCAGCCGCACCGGCACCGCTGTGCCGTCGACGGTCGTCACGTCGCCGGCGAACCAGCCGGCGGCATCGTCCTCGGCGACACCCGGCGTGCCGCGCAAACCGATGTCGAAGTCGGAGAACATGCCCAGGTAGACCTGCTCGATGGCGTGCTCGCCCTCGTTCGTGATGGTGAAATCGTAGGCCAGCATATCCTCGACCAGGGGATCGTTCCAGGCGATGGACTGCGCCACCACGCGCACGCCCAGCGGCACGTGGTCCGGCAGCACCGCCAGGCCCGGCTCGAAATCGTCGTAGGCGCACACGAAGTGCTCGTCGCCGATGCCGGCGAAGTCCTCGTCGACCAGGCCGTCACCGTCGTCGTCGACGCCGTTGAGCCACTCCTCGTCCTCGCGCCCGTCGGCGTCGTCGTCGGCGTCCGGCCACGGGAACCGGTTGCCGCCCGGGGCGCCGTGCCTGGTGCGGTAGATGGTGTCGAGATCCGCCTCGGTGGGCAGGAACTCGTTGGTGAAGCCGGCCGTGGTCACGCGACGCTCACCGTCGACGATGCCGCCGATCCACAGGCCCGCACCCCACAGGTAGGTGCGCCCCGAGGTCTGCGGCCATTCGCCCGAGGGGGCATCCGAGAACGGCGTCGACAGACCGGGCCAGCTGCCGATCAGGCCCCAGTTGCTGACATGGTTGGCGATGGTGTTGGCGGAGTGGATCACGTGGCCATCGACCACGGCCACCTTGTCAGCGGAGGGCTGCGGGCCGACCGCGGCGGCCCCCAGGGCCGCGGGTGAAGGGACGGAAAGCACCAACAGCGCAATGGCTGCGGTCAGGATGATCGCGGGTCTCATCATGGTTGTCCTGTCCATGCCCCATGGATCATGACTGCGGTGAGGCATGATCGTAAGGATCCGGCGGACCCCCGTCAATGCCGCGCGGAATCCCTTGACCCCCCCGGCGTGGTCCCCCACGATCCGCCCCCAGGAGGTATCCCATGGGCATCCGTCCGTTCGCCGTCGCCTGCCTGCTCGCGATCGCCACCGCGGCCGCCGCCCCCCCCACCACCGACCCGGCGCGCTGGGTCGATCCGTTCATCGGCACCGACGACAGCAACTCGCCGCACCCGGTGCCCGGCGGCGCGGGCGGCAGCTGCTTCCCCGGCGCGATCGTGCCCTTCGGGATGGTCCAGCTGAGCCCCGACACGCCCACGGCGTCGCCGTCGGGCTACCGCTACTCGGACGACATGATCGAGAGCTTCAGCCTGACCCACTTCAACGGCGCCGGTTGTCCCAACAACGAGGACCTGCCGTTCCTGCCCGTGGTCGGCGCCGTCGACGCCGCCCGGGCCGGCCTGCCGGCCGCGCCGTACGACAAGGCGAGCGAGACGGCCTCGCCCGGGCGATACGCCGTCACCTTCGCCGACGGCATCCGCACCGAGCTGACCGCCACCACGCGCACCGGCATGGCCCGGTTCACCTTCCCCGCCGGCGCCGAGGGCAGCGTCGTGCTGGTCGCCGGCCGCAGCGCCACCGGCGAGCGCGAGGGCGAGATCACCTTCGTGGGCGACCGCCGCCTCGAGGGTGCGCTGGTCGCCGGCGGATTCTGCAGCTCGGACACCCGGTTCGCCATCCGCTTCGTCGTCGAGTTCGACCGGCCCTTCACGGTGCATGGCGCGTGGGTGGACGACCGCCTGCAGCCGGGCGCGGACCACGCCGCCGGCACGCCCTGCGGCGCCTGGGTCACCTTCGACACCTCCGCCGATCCCGAGGTGCAGATGAAGGTGGCGCTCAGCTATGTCGACATCGCCGGCGCGGCGGCCAACCTCGCCGCCGAGAACGCCGGCTGGGACTTCGACGCCGTCGCCGCCGCGGCCCGGGCGCGCTGGAACGAGGTGCTCGCGCGCATCGAGGTCGAGGGCGGCCGCGACCAGGACCGCGTGAAGTTCACCACCGCGCTCTACCACGTCTTCCAGAATCCCAACGTGGCCAGCGACGTCGACGGCCGCTACATGGGCTTCGACCAGCAGGTGCACGCCGGCGACCGCACCATCTACCAGAACTTCTCGGGCTGGGACATCATCCGCTCGTGGACGCACCTGGTGGCGGCCATCGCCCCCGAGGCGCCGGACATCATCCACTCGATGGTGCAGAGCGGCGTCGAGGGCGGCCTGTTGCCGTTCTGGTCGCACCAGAGCGTCGAGACGCTGGTGATGGTGGGCGACCCCGGCACCGTGAACGTGGCCAACGCCCACGCCATGGGCGTGCGCGGGTTCGACGAGCAGGCCGCGCTGGCGCTGATGAAGCGCTCGGCCGACGATCCGGCCCACACCCAGCGCTGGGGTCTCGCGGATTGGCTGACCCTGCACCACGCAGGCAACGCCGCCATCTCCCTCGAGTACGCCATGGCCGACCACGCGTTGGCCCGCTTCGCCGAGGCGCTGGGCGACACCAGTGCGGCCCGCTACTTCGCCCGCGCCGGCTGGTGGCGCGAGCTGTGGAACGCCGACGACGGGTACCTCGAGCCGCGCTCGGGCGGCATCAGCATGGGCGGCGACGCGACGCGCATCTACGAGATCGAGGCCTACGGGCCGGGGGCCCCGGGCGTGGACCTGCTGCTGGGCGCCGCGGCCACCGCCAGCGGCCAGTGCAACCGCAACGAGGGGCCCGAGAAGGCCGTCGACGGCCTGTGGGAAGGCGGCACCTCGGCCAAGTGGTGCGACCACGGCGACGGCGGCATGTGGTGGCAGGGCGACCTGGGCCAGGTCGAGCGCCTGGACCGCTTCGTGCTGCGCCACGCGGGCGCCGGCGGCGAGCCTTCGGACTGGAACACGCAGGACTTCGACATCGCCGTCAGCACCGACGGCGCGACCTTCACCACGGTGGCCGAGGTGCGCGGCAGCACGGCCGACGTGTCCGAGCACGCCATCGCTCCGGTCGAGGCCCGCTACGTGCGCGTCGCGGTCATCACCGAGATCCAGCGCGGCACCGACCAGGGGCCATGGGCCTGCCAGCCCTTCGATCCCGCCGACCTGTGCGGCTACGTCGAGGGCAACGGGGCCCAGTACCTGTGGATGGTGCCCCACGACCTGCCCGGCCTGGTCGACCTGCTGGGCGGCCCCGAGGCGGCCACCGCGCGGCTGGACACGCTGTTCACCGAGCTGAACGCGGGCACCTCGCGGCCCTACTTCTACATCGGCAACGAACCCGAGCACGGCACGCCCTGGACCTACGACTTCACGGGCGCGCCCTGGAAGACGCAGGCGGTGGTGCGGCGCATCCTGGACGGCGAGTTCGGCACCGGCGCCGGCGGCCTGCCGGGCAACGACGACCTGGGCGCCACCTCGGCCTGGCTGGTGTGGGCCTGCCTGGGCCTGTACCCGGTCATTCCCGGCGAGGACGCCCTCGACCTGCACGGCCCGCTGTTCCCCGAGGCGCGGGTGCGCCTGCGCGACGGCAGCGTGCTCACCATCACCGGGACGGGCG
The DNA here is from genome assembly GCA_035399525.1 of Candidatus Krumholzibacteriia bacterium. Lineage (GTDB taxonomy): Bacteria > Krumholzibacteriota > Krumholzibacteriia > LZORAL124-64-63 > LZORAL124-64-63 > JACZKN01. The sequence continues at coordinate 4,993 of DAOPJF010000183.1, forward strand.
CCGGGCCCGACGCCCCCTACGTGCAGTCGCTGAAGGTGGACGGCACGACCTGGCAGCCGTGCCGGCTGCGCTTCGCCGACCTGGCCCAGGGCGGAACGTTGGCCTTCACGATGGGACCGGCGCCGCGGAAGGACTGGGGGCTCGGCCGCTAGGCGATCCCCTACGGCCGCTGCGCCTGCGCCGGCCCGTCGATGAGCCAGCGCTCGCGGTCGAGCGCGTAGTCGGCGCGGCCCTTGCGGTGCATCTCGCAGCGCAAAGGCACGAAGTCGCCGGGGCGGGGCACCGGAGGCGGCAGCAGCAGGCGCAGCCGGCCGGTGTCGGGCTCGGCCACCGCCAGCAGCACGCGGCTGTGGGGGCCCGCGCCTTCGGGCCCCTCGAGCCCGACGGCCTCGACCGTCAGCACCAGGCCCGGCACGCTGCGGCTCTTCACCACCGGGTCGCAGCGCAGCGCGCCCATCACGATGATGGCCACCAGCAGCACCAGCGCGGCGCCCAGCGCCCGCGCGTTGCGGTGGCCGGCCGCCAGGCTGTCAGGAATCTCGAACCGTCCGATGCGCATGCTTCCCTCCGCGTCCACCGACGCTCCGCCAGCCTAGCCCGCCGGAACCGCGGTGGTCAATCCGCGTGAGGCCCCGCGGCCTGTATCGTCCCCTGCACCGCCATGTGCTCTCCACCGTACGGCCCGCGGCCCCTGCAGCGCCGCCGGCTCGCGCCCACCTTCATCCGA